>JBMTEX010000028.1:0-21780 GCA_049433485.1 Ilumatobacteraceae bacterium
GTGCTACTCGACCTCCGGGTCTGATTGCTCGTGCACACTCGGCAAAGAATTGGTCGAGATCAATCAAGTTGCGCAACGCGAATCCACAGATAATTCCATCGACTGCACCGTTAGGGACGGGTAGTCGCAAAATGTCTGCTTGTGCGCGTGGTGCACCACTGCGATCGTTCGACAACATGCCGAACGACAAGTCCATTGAAATCGGTGTTAATCCAGCGCGACGAAGGTCGATGCACAGATCGCCGGTTCCTGCTGCCAAATCAAGGACAACGGACCCTGGGGCAAGAGCTAAATCTCGAACTGCCTTTCGTCTCCAGCGAACATCCAGCCGGAAGGTCATGATGCGATTCACCATGTCGTACCGAGGCGCAATGGCATCGAACATGTTGCGTACCATGCGCTGTTTTTCTGCACCTTCAGGAAGTGCCTGTGTGTCCCAGGATGCCTTGCCTGATGGGTTAGAAGAAGTCACGGATGGAAGGTTATTGGGTTTCGGTGAATCCAAAGCCGTCTTGACTCGCTGACTTTGGTCACGGGGCAGCAGAATGGAGTCGGTCGTGTTACAGGGGAGAGACCACAATGATTGATTTCACGCTTGCGCCAGAACATGAAGAGATTCGTAATCGAGTGCGTGACTTTGTCGACAATGTCATCAAGCCCGCCATGGAGCCATACGGTCATCGCGACGAGATGGAGCCAGATGTTCGTGCGGCATACGTCAAGGATCTCATCGAGCTTCGTCATAAGGCGGTGGAAGCTGGCCTCTGGTTGCCACACATGCCAAAAGAAGTTGGCGGAATGGGGCTAGGACACGTTGCTCTTGCCATGGTGCAGGCCGAAGCAGCAAAGACACGCGTGGGGCCGTGGGTGTTCAACTGCAATGCGCCCGACGAAGGCAATATGCACACGTTGTTGCACTGGGCAACAGAAGAACAAAAAGAGAAATACCTGAAGCCATTGTTGAAGGGAACGTCTTCATCATGCTTCGCAATGACAGAACCATAAGTGGCCGGTTCGGACCCCACTCTCATCAAGACTCATGCCATTAAAGACGGCGATGAGTGGATCATTAATGGGCACAAGTGGTTTATTTCTGGTGCACGTCGTGCAAAGTTTGCAATTCTCATTGCACGCACCGAAATGGATGTTCCCCCTGGCTCACGAGGCGCAAACACTGCTTTCTTGATTGATCTTCCTACCGAAGGTTGGAACGATGTTCGTGAAGTAGAAACAATGCACGGCTCGACGGGTCACTCTGAGATTGTTATTACCGACCTGCGAGTGCACGACAGCCAAATTCTTGGTGGCCGTGGAAATGGTCACCGTCTGGGGCAATACAGACTTGGTCCTGCACGTCTTGCGCACTGCATGCGATGGGTTGCTCAGGCAGAGACCGCTTTGGACATGATGGTTGATCGATCACTGAAGCGCTATAGCCACGGTTCATATCTGGCGGAAAAGCAAGGCGTTCAGTGGATGATTGCGGACTCTGCGATGGAGTTGTACCAATGCAAATTGATGATTCTCCATGCTGCGTACAAAATTGACAAAGGTGAAGATTTCCGAACTGAAGTGTCCATGGCGAAGCATTTTGTGGCGAACAGTTTGAACCGCATTATTGACCGAGCAATTCAGGTGCACGGTGCTCTTGGTTATTCCACCGATACGCCACTTGCCAACATGATGCAAAATGCACGTTGGGCGCGCTTTGCAGACGGTGCAGACGAAATCCACCAGATGCGTATTGCCGAGAACACCATCAAGGCGTTTACGGACACCGGCACCACACGGCGTGCAACGGGGGATTTGCCCGTCTAACTGATTGCGTCTATCGCTACATTTTTTGCCCAGCGATAGTCCGCCTTGCCTGCTGGTGAGCGGAGAATCGTTGGCACAAACACAAACGCTTTTGGAAACTTGTATCGGGCAATGTGGTTCTCTGCTTCAGCGAGGAGTGATTCCTCGTCTAGTGCGGCGCCATCTTTGAGGCGAACAATGGCAACAACTTCGTTGCCCCAGCGTTCACTGGGCCGGCCAGTGACGACACAGTCGTACACACTCGGATGAGCCTTGATTGCTGCTTCCACTTCTTCGGCAAAGATTTTCTCTCCACCAGAGTTAATGGTGACGGAGTCTCGACCATGAAGTTCAATCATCAACTCCGCAGTAACGCGCGCACGATCTCCTGGGACGACGTAACGAACGCCATCAACCACTGGGTATGTCTTCTTGGTCTTTTCTGGATCATTGAGATAACCCAGCGCTAAACGGCCACTCTTTGCCAGCCATCCGAGCTCCTCGTGTCCTGGTTCAAGAACACGTGTCATGTCTTCGCTGAGAATGTGGTTCTGGGGTGCCAGAGGGAAGGTGCCAGTGCTTGCCGAAGCACCAGCCGACACTTGAGACAATTGGCCGCCAGCTTCGGATGAGCCGAGGCCGTCCACCATCATGATCCACGGCAGATGTTCCAGAAACTCTTTCTTGAGGTGGGCTGACAGCGCAGCACCGCCCGACAAAACGGTGAGAAGTGAGGAGAGGTCCCGCGTATTGTCGGTGAGTCCATCCAAAAGCGGACGAGCAAAGGCATCGCCAACAATCAGAAGGAAGTTCGCTTTCTCGCGTTCCACTAACCCCCAGATGTCATCCGCGTCCAGTCGGTCTGGTTGTGATTGAACGATGATCGTTCCGCCAGATAGCCATGTTCGCATTGCTATCCAATGTCCGGCGCCGTGCATGAACGGTGGACTGGGGAGCGAGCGCATAGCACCCACTGCTTCTACAAGAAACTCATCGACGGTAGCTGCAGTCTTTGATCCACCAAAGCACTCCACGACTGCGTCCGCGTTTCTCCACAACACGCCTTTCGGCATTCCTGTGGTGCCTCCGGTGTACAAGATGTAGAGATCATCGCCGTGGTAACCCGCCACTGGTTTTGTTGTGGGGGATTGAGCTAATGCGTCTTCGTACCACACAGCCCCAGGCAGCAATTCGTTATTTGAAGAGTCTGGAACCTGCAAGATGACGCGAAGGCGAGGCAAAGACGCGCGCACTTCTTGCAGTAATGGTGCAAAACGGGAGTGAACCACAATTGCGCTGGCCTGTGAGTCGTTCAACAAATAGTGAAGTTCTTCTGCGACGTAGCGGTAGTTCACATTGAATGGCGCAACTCGCGCTTTCCACGACCCCAGCATGGCCTCGAGGTACTCGTTTCCATTGTGCAAGTAGATGGCGAGATGGTCTTGTCCGGTCTCCCAACCATTCAACTGGGATCGTTCTGTATGGCATCCAAGTCCTTGAGCTGCCAGGTAATTGGCCAGTTGTCGCGTGCGATCTGTGACGTCTTGCCATGTCAAACGCTTCTCGCGAAAGATGAGGCACTCGTCATGTGGTCGAGTGGCAGCGATTGCTTCATGAAGTTCTGCGTAACTAATGGTGGCAGGCGGAAAAGCGGACATAGGGGAACGATAACCTCGGCACAGAAGGAGGGACTATGTCAAACAACCCCCACGCGCCAATCTTCGGAGTTTTCATTCCCCAGGGATGGAAGATGGAACTAGCAGGCATCGATGGTGCTGAAAACAAATGGAACACGGCAGTGAACATTGCTGTGCTTGCCGAAGAACTTGGATTCGACTCCATTTGGGTCTACGACCATTTTCATAATGTCCCGAAACCAGCTCACGAAGCTGTCTTTGAGTGTTGGACGACTATTGCTGCCATTAGTCAGCGCACCTCCCGTATTCGTTTAGGACAGATGGTGGGCTGCAACAGTTACCGCAACCCTGGTCTCCTTGCAAAGATCACCTCAACGGTTGATGTCATTTCTGGTGGACGTTTGGACTGGGGCATTGGCGCTGGTTGGTACGAAAACGAATACAAGGGCTACGGATACGAATTCGCAAAGCCTTCAGATCGAATTGGCATGTTGCGAGAAACCGTCGAAATTGTGAAGTCAATGTGGACGCAACCAGAGACCAACTACGACGGCAAGTTCTACAAGATGTCTCGAGCACACTGCGATCCGAAGCCGCTGCAACAACCCACTCCGCCTGTGTGGATTGGCGGAGGCGGTGAGCAGCTCACACTGCGCGTTGTTGCAGAGCATGCTGACGTTTCAAACTTTGGTAGTTCTTTAGAGGAGTTCATCAAAAAGCGTGAAATCTTGAAGGGTCATTGCGCAGCTGTTGGGCGCGACGAAGACACCATTCGAAAGACCATCTCCAGTGAAGTATTCATTCGTGAAAACGAAAAAGACATCGACGCTGCTGGCTCCAAGAATCCGTGGGGCCTCCCCGCAGACCAATGGCGCGAGAAGGCTTTGGTGGGTACCCCAGAGCAGGTAAGCGAAAAGATCCAGAAGTATCTCGACGCAGGATGCACTGGATTCATTCCATGGTGCCCGGATTACCCAAGCACCGAAACCATCGAGTTGTTCGCAAAGAAAGTGATTCCCAACTTCCGCTAGGGATTACCCCTGTGTGGTGGTTATGAAGCCGCGTAGTAACGGAAGATGACCTCTGCTACGCATGAAGGCTTCGATGCGCCTTCGGTCTCGAATGTGGTCTCGATGGTCACTTGAGCGCCACCCGCGATGTCGTCTACTGCGAGAACTTTTACACCAGCACGAAGTTTTGCGCCTACAGGAACTGGTGCCATAAAACGCACTTTGTTTGCGCCGTAGTTCACGCCCATTGCAACGCCACCCACGGAAAAGATCTGTGGGAGCAACACTGGTCCGAGCGACAAAGTGAGGTAACCGTGCGCGATGGGGCCACCAAATGGTGATTGTGCCTTGGCACGCTCTGGGTCTGTGTGGATCCACTGTTGGTCGCCGGTTGCATCGGCAAACAGTTGCACGCGTGCTTGGTCGATCTCCATGTATTCGGAATATCCGAGGTGTTCTCCAACGAGATTCTTGAGTTCAGCGAGGCTTTCGATATGACGTGTCATGCATACGAGTGTGCCACATCTCGCGCGTGTGCTTTGAACTGCGGAGGCCTACCGAAGCCAACGTTTCACGTAGTCCTGACTCATGCTGTGGAGGAGAAGGGCGCACAGAGCCACCTCAAACATGAGATTCACATAGCTTGAGCCAACAATGACATCGCGCCAGCTCATGAGATCTGCGATGGTTGTTTTGAAGATGATGCGCAAAATGAATGGCGAGAATGCCGCCAGCAGTGACACGTACCATCCAAAGAGTTTTCCGTTTGCCATGAGAAAGCCGCCCAGCGGGAAGCAGATGATGAATCCAAACGCGATGACGGCATGAAGTCCGCCGTAGACGCGCATGTATCCCTCAATATCTGTGCGGTCGAGAAAGCGAAGAAGTGCAAACACGCCATCGATGTACAACAAGATGGTGGCGATGGAAACGGTCTGAGGTTGCATTCGATCGAACCATTTGCGGGCGTCGAGATTCCTAAATGCGTTTTGGAGCATGCATTAAGTATGACTGATGAATTGAGGTAGACGTGTTTCTCTCGTCTGTATTTGTCACTACCCTGTGTCTGTGCGCAGTGGCTTTGTAACGTTTGTTGGTCGACCCAATGTTGGCAAGTCCACACTGTTGAACGCCATCTGTGGTTCGAAAGTGTCGATTGTTTCAAATAAGCCGCAGACCACGCGTACACGAATTCGTGGGGTTCATCATCAAGCTGATGGGCAGATTGTGTTTGTCGATACTCCGGGCATTCATAAGCCCGTGACAGCTCTTGGTGAACGGGTTAATGCCACAGCATTAGACAGCGTGAACGATGTTGACGTGGTGTGTTTGTTAATTGACGCTTGCAAACCGTTTGGTCGGGGAGATCAATGGGTGGCCGATCACATTGATATTCGAAATGCTTTCGTCATCGTGAATAAGACGGACAAAGCAACGAGAGAGCAATTGTTGACTCAACTGCAGGCTCTGTCTGTGTTGGAGGCAGCTGAGTATTTCCCGGTGTCAGCGGTTACTGGTGAGGGGGTTCCTCAATTGTTGCAGGCACTCATGGATCAAATGCCAGAAGGTCCGGCCTACTATCCCGAAGACATGGTCTCTGACACCGAGGAAACTCAATGGGTGGCAGAACTAGTTCGCGAACAATTGCTTGCAGTACTGAAAGACGAACTGCCGTACTCGGTGGCCACTCGCGTCACTGAATGGGAATGGCCACGTGTGAGATGTGAAATTTTGGTGGAACGTGAAAGCCAAAAAGGAATGGTCATCGGAAAAGGCGGCGAACTGCTGAAAAAGGTTGGCCAGAATGTTCGTCAACAGATGGCACCTGGTGCCTTTATAGAACTGCATGTGGTGGTGGACAAAGATTGGCAGCAAAAGCCAGATCGTTTAGAACGGTTGGGGTACTAGTTACTTCTCTGCGGTGATATCACGCAGGAATTGTTCTACGTCGCTTCGTTCTCGTGTTCTGCTCATGGGCGGCAACGCGCCGATGAGGGTTCGCCAGTAGTTAGCAGTAGCAAGACGATTGTCGAGTACTGCCACCACTCCTTTGTCGTCTGCAGTTCTAATGAGTCGCCCGGCGGCCTGTGCAAGCGATGTTGCGGCGATGGGGAGGTCGATTAATCCGAATGATTTATTGCGACCGACTGCTTCTCTACGAGCCTCTAACAATGGGTCATCGGGGCGGGGGAACGGCAATTTGTCGAGAACGACAAGTGACAACGTGCGACCAGGCAAGTCCACGCCTTGGAAGAAAGATTGCGACGCAAAAATACACGCATGTTCGTCTTCCATGAACATTTCAATGATTCGTTGTCGGCTGTAGTCGGTGGGGCTGAGAATGGGGAAGGGCACTCGTTGACGTAGTGCTTCAGTTGCTTCATTCAAAGCCTTGTTGCTGGTGAACAATGCAAGCGTGCGCCCCCCTGCAGCGGTGATGAGTGCTTCCAACTCATCGTGCACGAAAGGGGTAAAAGCAGGCGAGTTTCGATCTGGGAACTTTGGTGAACAATACAGTCGGGAATTTTTCTCGTAATCAAATGGGGAATCAACTGTGAGAATTTCGGTGCCCTCAAGTGGAAGTCCAACTCGTTCTGGCATAGCCGATGGAACTGTTGCGCTTGTGAGAATTGCAACATGTGAGTCCCACACATTCTTCTGAAGAATATCTCCAACATGGAGTGGGCTGAGTTGTAGCACTGGTCGCTCTGAAGAACCTTCTACATACGCCACATACCCACTAAACGTGCCGAGCGCAAGGTCGAGTGATTCCACCAGTCGGGACCCTTGAGTTTGTGCTCTGTAAATACGCTGCTGAGTGGCTTCATTATCCGTTTTCACATCGCGCAATGCGCCGATGATGGTGCTGGTCTCAATTCGAATGAGAGAAAGCGTTTCCAAAATATTTGAAGGAATAGGCGTAGGAAGTCGCTGTCCACTGAACGGAGTTAACGCACCAGATAGGCGGAGGCCAAACTCTTCCAGCGAATTGGTGAGCGTTGGATCTGCAAGTACTCGACGCACGGCTGCAGCAAATGACGACACGCGTCCGTTGGATAACGATGTTCCAACGGTGTCGCTAAGGACTGATTCAATCTGGTGTGCTTCGTCGAAAACGACCACTTCATGTTCGGGGAGAATGTTTCCTCCACTTGCAATATGCGTTCCGTACAGGTGGAAGTTGACCACCACAACATCTGCTGCGTTAGCGGCTTCTCGCGCACGTTCTGCAAAACAATCTGCACCGACAGGGCACTTGTTTCGCCCGGGACATTCGTCGACGCCAACGCTGACTTGTTGTCGTGCCTTCTCAGATGGCAAACGAGACAGTTCCTCGAAGTCGCCTGTATCGGTGGCTTTGGCCCATGTGATGATTTCTTCAACTTCGCGCTTGATGCGATCTGAGGTTTCTTCGAATTCAAGCTGTTGCGCTGAATCTTTGCGTTCGCGAATTCGCTGTAGACACACATAATTACTGCGACCTTTTACAACAGCCCATGAAAAATCGAGACCCAAATGTTGTTGGAGTAGTGGTAAGTCGTTGCGATTTAGCTGATCTTGTAACGCTTTGGTGGCTGTTGCGACAACAGTTTTCTTGCCGCTCAGAATTGCTGGCACCAGGTAGCCAAGTGATTTGCCTGTTCCAGTGCCCGCTTGAACGATTGCATGTCGACCTGAGTCTAAAGACTCCGCAATGGTGTGCGACATGTCAATTTGGCCTTGACGTTCCTCGGAACCTTCGAAAGTGGAGGTAACTCGTCGGAGTGCCTCAATTGCATCCGTTCCAGCACGCGACATTGTTAGGTTAGGTCCTTGTGCGCAAGGGCAATTGCTTCGTCTAATTCATGCTGGTCAAAGTCTGGCCATGTGCGTTCCGTTAAATACACGCGCGCACCCGTGATTTGCCATAAGAGAAAATTAGAGATGCGTGCTTCGCCAGATGTGCGTACCAATACATCAACGGGCGGAAGGCTTGGGTCGTACAGGTTGGCAGAGATGCTGTCTGGAGTCACCGGCCCGGCAGTCATTGCTCGTTGTGCTGCACGCACAAGTTCTGAACGGCTTCCGTAATCGAATGCGATGGTGACGGTGAGGCCGGTGTTGTGAGACGTGTCTGCAATGGCCTTGTTAATGGCCTTTTGTACAAAGACAGGAGTGCGCGAGCCCTTTTCGTTAAATGGCCTGCCAATCCATCGGGTGCGTGCATTCTTTGAATTCATCTCGTCGGTTCGTGCAAACAATTTTCGATGAAGAGACAAGATGTGTCTCACCTCGGTTTTTGGACGGACCCAGTTCTCGGTGGAGAAGCCAAAGGCCGTGAGCCATTTCACAGGGCGGCCAGCTGCGGCTCGAACAATGTCTGCCAGTGCTTCTTCTCCTGCGGTGTGTCCATCTGTTCGGGGAAGCCCACGACGACTGGCCCAACGCCCGTTGCCATCCATGATGCAGGCGACGTGCAACGGGGCTAACGGAGTGTTCGACATGGTGTGTCCACCCTAGTGATGGGGAGGTGCGAGGTAGATGCAAGGGTTCGAAGGCGTGGGACATGGGAGAATGGGGCATGACCTCTCGGGAGAAGCAAACACAGCAAGGGCTCTCCCATGTGGTCGTTGCAGGTGGAACTCCTCACGAGTGGCTGGCCATGTCCGGTGAGGACTGGTTAGCTCGTGTGCGCGCCGTTGCTCGTGCGGCATCAGCCGAAGGAGCACACTGGGTCACGGTTCTTCCACATCATGGAGATGGTCTGTCATCGGATGAGTTGGAGAAATATTGCCACATGATGCTGAGTGTCCCAGGAATGGAAATTGTTGATGTTCCGCACGGCCAGCGATTTGTATGGAAGAAGGATTCGCATCTCAGTGTGATTGTTGATCCTGAAGTTGATGGTCATAAACGATTTGCCGCAACTGTGGAGGGTTTGCGTCTGAGAGGTGTTCAGTCAGAGGATGTCTCTGAATCGTCGCTATCGGTGGCAATCTTGGAGCCAGCGTTAGACGAGCCTGACTTGGTTGTGGTGTTGGGTCCGGCCGACCGCATTCCGGATTCAATGGTGTGGGAACTTGCTTATAGCGAACTTGTGTTTCTCAACCTGGAATGGAACAAGTTTGAATCAAGTCACCTTGAACTTGCCATCGATGACTTCAATCGCCGGCATCGTAGATTCGGCGGACTTGATTCGTGAGTACGTATCGCGACAACGCAATTGTGCTGGGGTCACACAAGTTTGGTGAAGCGGATCGTGTAGTGGTCTTGTTATCGCAAACACACGGAAAGATTCGTGCCGTTGCAAAAGGTGTTCGTAAAACGAAGTCATCTATCGGTGCCCGTTTAGAGCCGATGAGTCATGTAGACGTCTCATTACGTAAAGGCCGCGAACTCGACACCGTCGACCAAGTGAAACTCATTCAACCTCATCAGAACCTTCGAGAAGATTTCGATCGATTGCGCCAAGGTTTAGCAATGGTGGAAGCGATGAACAAAGTGACACCAGACCGTGATCCAGTCCCACACTTATACGAACTGTTGTCACGCGCGCTGCATACGTTGAATGAGCGGAACTCTCCGTTGATGCTGGCCGCTTTCTTTTGGAGGCTCATCTCTGTTGAAGGACAGACGCCGCAACTTGACGTGTGTGTTGGTTGCGGCGAAGCGGGCGAACTCTCCACGTTCGACGTGGTAGAAGGTGGAGCCCATTGTTCGTCGTGTGATTCAGGCTTGCCCGTCTCGACTGCCGCTCTTTCAATCCTTCGAGACATTTTGGGTGGTCGAATGAATGATGCACTGACGCTGGAAGAATCGCCAGCGGTGATTGAAGTCAACAACCTTGCCATGGAAGCCATGGAGGCGCATCTTGAAAGACGCTTGAAGAGCCTCGGGGTGTTCGACCGTCACTTGTAGGCTGAGAACCTATGCCCGCAAAAGACCTCGATCAGATCGTCAATCTGTGCAAGCGCAGAGGATTCGTTTACCCAAGCGCTGAAATTTATGGAGGTTTCCGTTCGTCCTATGACTACGGCCCACTCGGGTCCCTGATGTTGAGGAATGTCAAAGACGCATGGGTACGCACCATGGTGCAGCAACGCGATGACGTTGTGCTCATTGATGCTGCAATTCTCGGACCACCACAAATTTTTGAAGCTTCGGGACATCTTGCCAATTTTTCCGACCCATTGGTGGACTGCACCGTGTGCAAGCGACGATTTCGTGAGGATCACTTAGACACACGTGACTGCCCACAGTCCATGAAGGGTTGTCAATTCACTGAGGCTCGCGCCTTCAATCTGATGTTTAAGACAACAGCGGGACCCATCGAAGGCGCAGGCGCAGACGTGTATCTACGACCTGAAACAGCACAAGGAATGTTTGTGAACTTTTCCAATGTGTTGCAAACAAGCCGAAAGAAGCCACCGTTTGGTATCGCACAGGTGGGCAAGAGTTTCCGAAACGAGATCACTCCTGGCAACTTCATCTTCCGCACACGTGAATTTGAACAGATGGAACTTGAATTCTTTGTTCCACCTGCAGAAGGCCCGAAGTGGTACGAGTATTGGTGCCAAGCTCGCCTCGATTGGTATGTAGAGCTGGGAATCCCACGCGAGATGTTGCGCATTCGTGCACACGATGCCGACGAGTTGTCTCATTATTCGGCTGGTACTAGTGACGTTGAATACATGTTCCCGTGGGGTTGGGGCGAATTAGAGGGCATCGCTCAACGTACAGACTTTGACCTCTCGCAGCATTCAAATGCTTCTGGTACAAAACTTGAGTTCTTCGACCAGGCGTCAAATGAGCACTACATCCCGTACGTGGTAGAGCCCGCCGCCGGTGCTAACCGCACGATGGCGGCGTTCTTGTTGGCGGCATATGACGAAGATGTCGTGAACGACGAAACGCGTACAGTGTTGCGCCTGCATCCTCGTCTGGCACCATACAAGGTTGCTGTCTTGCCGTTGTCTAAGAAAGACAATCTGACGCCGCTGGCAAAAGAGATCTTCAAGACGTTGTCGCAGAAGTACATGTGCGAATACGACGAGACCCAGCAAATTGGGCGCCGATACCGTCGCCAAGACGAAATTGGAACTCCACTCTGTATCACAGTGGATTTCGATTCGCTGGAAGACAATGCGGTCACCATTCGCCAACGTGACACCACAGAGCAGGTTCGCGTTGCAATCGCTGAACTTGAATTTGAAGTAGCGCGTTTACTTGGTTTCTGAGTTCAGTTGGTTCTGGGTCGCACCTCACCGACTAGTTTTTGAGAAGTCGAAATAGTCTCGACACCAAACAATTGGAGACCACAATGAGCCAGATCAGCCTCATCGTTAAATTGCCCGCCGCTGAAGGCAAAGGCGCAGAACTTGCAGAAGCTTTCAAGGCTGCCTTCGAGCATGTGGCAAAGGAAGATGGCACTCGCTATTACATCTTGCATGTCGATGCATCAAACTCAGATGTTCTGTGGATTTATGAGATGTACGAAAACCAAGATGCAGCAAACGCTCACATGGCAGCAGATTGGTTTGGTCCATTCAGCAAGTCATTGGCACCGTTCATGGGTGGTCGTCCAGAAATGAACTTTGTAACCCCAGTTCAGGGTAAGGGTCTCTGAGACCCTCGTTTATGCCGGCCACGTATCTCGATTCGATTCTCCAGCATCATCGAGAACGGGCTGCAAACGACTCGCGATCACTTGATGGCCTCGTGGCACAGGCACGTGCATGCTTGCCACCTCGCGGTTTTGTATCGGCCATACGTTCAACGCCGCATCTTGCAGTAATCGCCGAATTCAAGCGCCGATCACCGTCTAAAGGGCTGTTGAACGGAAGTATCCAACCAGATGACGTCGCTCGGATGTATCAATCGGGCGGGGCAACATGTTTGTCCGTGCTCACAGATGAACATCATTTCGGTGGTTCGGTGAGTGACCTACAGGCAGCAAGGAATGCCTGTGACTTGCCGGTTATTCGTAAAGACTTCACCGTTGATGCTCGTGATGTCTGTGATGCTCGAATTATGGGTGCCGATTGTGTATTGCTCATTGCGGCTGCCTTGTCGCCCGGGGAAATGTCTGAATTTCTCTCTCTGGCTCGCACCATTGATATTGATGCTCTTGTCGAAGTGCACGACGAGAATGAGTTAGCAGTCGCGCTGGATGCGGGTGCAACTCTGCTGGGGGTGAACCAGCGTGATCTAGTCACATTTTCTGTTGACCACGAGCGTGCGGTTCGAATGGGTTCTGCAATCCCTGACACCTGCGTCAAAGTGGCCGAATCCGGAGTGCGGGGAGTAGGCGATGCCGCTTCTCTCCGGTCAGCCGGTTATCACGCCGTGTTGGTGGGTGAGCATTTAGTGACTTCTGCAGATCCCGTTGCAGCGGTCACAGAATTGTGCGTTCCCTAATTTCACCCAATCAATGCGGGTAGCGAACTACGGTGATGGCATGTTCGTCAAAATCTGTGGCATCACAAATGAAGACGATGCCCTTCTGGCTGTCGCATTGGGCGCAGATGCCATCGGGTTTGTTTTTGCACCATCGGTGAGACAGATCAACGCACAAAAGGTGTACGACATTACGAGGCGACTTCCGCCTGAAATTTTAACGGTGGGTGTTTTTCGAGACGAACATCCGAAGAGGGTGATTGAGTTGGTGCAAACAAGTGGCGTGAAAGCAGCTCAATTGCACGGTCACGAACGCCCCGAGGATGTTCTGGCTGTGTCGCAGCATGTTCGAACCGTCATCAAGGGAGTATCGGCCGGCGGTGTAGATGCTGCACGCGCACATCAATTTCACACGCCGTACATCTTGGTAGATGCTCCGGCTCCGGGATCCGGAAAGGTGTTCGATTGGCATCTCGCAGCCGAAGTTCCTATCACCGTCAATCTCATATTGGCAGGTGGACTCACTCCCGAGAATGTTGCAGCGGGCATCACCCAGGTGAATCCGTGGGGTGTTGATGTGAGCAGTGGGGTAGAGAGCGCACCTGGGAAGAAGGACGCGCTCCTACTGAAAAGATTCATTGAAGCAGCCCGTGCCGCGGAGCCTCCTCAGTTTGATGCAGGCGAGAATCCGCCATACGACTGGATGGATGAGTGAGGAGTCACTCTCAATCAGTGATGTGATTCGCCCAGATTCGTGGTGGAATCTAGGAATGAGCATCATGGTCACCCCCGGATCCGATGGTCGCTTCGGCGAGTTCGGCGGACGTTATGTCCCAGAGACTTTGGTTCCTGCGTGTCAGGAACTGGAAGTGGCCTTTAACGACGCGTGGGCTGATTCATCTTTTCGTGACGAGTTAGATCAAGTTCTGCGCGAATATGCAGGACGACCAAGCATGTTGACCGAGTGTCACAATTTGAGTGAACAGTTGGGCATTCGTTTAATCCTGAAACGCGAAGATTTAAACCACACCGGTTCACACAAGATCAATAACGTCATCGGGCAGACACTGTTGGCCAAGCGCATGGGTAAGAAGCGCATTGTTGCCGAAACCGGAGCGGGACAACATGGAGTTGCTTCTGCCACCGCTGCAGCATTGATGGGTCTTGAGTGCAAGGTGTATATGGGTGCAGTCGATGTTGCACGTCAAGAACTCAACGTGTTTCGTATGCGCCTGCTGGGCTCAGAGGTAGAAGCAGTGACTTCTGGAAGTCAGACATTGAAAGATGCCGTGAACGAAGCAATGCGCGACTGGGTGGCAACTGTTGAATCCACTCATTACTGCCTTGGTTCTGTGATGGGTCCACATCCGTATCCGTACATGGTGCGTCAGTTTCATCGGGTCATTGGTGATGAAGCATTCACGCAATGCAATGACCTGTTGGGAACCACGCCAGATGTTGTAGTGGCTTGTGTGGGTGGCGGTTCAAATGCCATGGGAATCTTCTCTGGCTTTGTTGATACGCCAGCACGATTAATTGGGGTAGAGCCCGCAGGTGGTGCAGCTGTGAAGCGTGGCCAGCCGGGCGTCGTCCATGGAATGAAGAGCTACCTCATGCAAGACGAGTATGGACAAGTGGCCGAAGCTCACAGCATTTCTGCAGGACTGGATTATCCAGGTGTTGGACCCGAGCATTCATATTTGGCATCCATTGGTCGTGCTGAATATCCAAACGTCACTGATGATGAAGTCATTGAGGCCTTTCAGATCATGTCCCGCAGCGAAGGAATCATCCCAGCATTGGAATGCGCTCATGCCATGGCGTGGATTATTCGCGAAGCACCAACAATGCGCGGCAAGACGATTCTCATGAACTTGTCTGGACGTGGTGACAAAGATGTGGGCCAGATGATGAACATTCTTGGTGGACTGAAGTGACGGGCCGTCTACAGCAAGCGTTAGAGACACGCATTGCAAGTGGAGGAAAGTGTTTAGTTCCCTATATCACTGGCGGTTTTCCAGGGTGGCAAGACTCTGTGCGAGCATGCGCGGCTAACGGCGCCGATGCAATCGAGATTGGTCTTCCATTTTCTGACCCTGTGATGGATGGCCCCATCATTCAAGAAGCATCGCAAGTTGCGCTTGATGCAGGAGCAACACCGGTGTCAATTCTTCAAGACATTCGTACATTAGACGTAGGTACTCCACTTGCAGTGATGTGCTACTACAACACCGTGTACCACGCAGGTCACGAACGTTTTGCAGCAGATCTCGTTGCTGCTGGCGTCTCGGCGGCAATCATTCCCGATTTACCGCTGGAAGAATCTGGAGAGTGGACAAGGGCTGCAGATCACGCCGGAGTTGAGACGGTGATGCTTGCGGCTCCAACTGCACCAGACGAACGTCTACCTCGTATTGCAACGCGTGCGCGTGGATTTGTTTATTCAGTGGGTCTCTTGGGTGTCACAGGCGAGCGGGCGTCGTTAGCTGGTACCGCCACCACGCTTGCTGCTCGTGTGAAGAATGTGACCTCAATGCCGGTTCTCGTAGGAGTTGGCGTCTCTAATGCTGAACAAGCCGTGGAGGCAAGCAAAGTGGCGGATGGCGTCATTATGGGCGCTTCTGTCGTTCGTCGAATGATGGAGGGCGGCGCAGATGCCGTGGGTACCTACGTTGCTGAAGTGAGAGCAGCCCTCAATTCCCATCAGTGGTGACATGAGCATCTTTGGTGGCAACTCTTGTGAACTCTGCGAGGCAGCTCGCATGTCCGAGTGGTTCTACGAAGACGAAGAATGTTGGATTGCCGAATGTGAAAGTTGCGCAGTGCCCATGGTGGTGTGGCGTGTTCACGACCCACATCCACCGGAGGATGTGAAGCAGCGTCTTCATGAGAAGTTGGAAAGAGTTGTAGACGCCCATTTCGACTTTGAGATGCGTATTGACGACAACATGCGCACAATTCCGGATCACTATCACGCGCATGCCAGACCCAAGGGTGGCTTTTACGGTTATGGGTTACGCAAGAACAACTAATCTGTAGGCATGTTAAAAGTTGGTTCAAAAGCACCAAAGATTGAATTGTTAGATCAGAACGAGAAGGCGTTCTCTCTTGACAATATGGGCAAGAAGAAAGTGCTGGTGTACTTCTACCCCAAGGCTGACACTCCAGGTTGCACCGCGCAGTCATGTGGCCTTCGTGACATCTTGGGTGACATTGGTCGAACTGTTGTTGTGGGGATCAGCCCGGATAAGCCAGCGAAGCAAAAGAAGTTCGATGAGAAATACGAATTAGGTTTTCCGCTCCTCGCGGATACTGAGCACAAAGTTGCCGAAGCTTTCAAGGTGTGGAAAGAAAAATCGATGTATGGAAAGAAATACATGGGAGTTGAGCGTTCTGCTTTCCTAATTCAAGATGGCGTCATTCTTGAAGCCTGGTACAAAATCTCTCCTGCAGATACTCCGAAGAACCTGTTGAAAGCACTGGGCAAATGAGCGAGTTTCTCGCCCCTATTGAGGTGTTGCCGCATCGGCCGCCGTTCTTATTTGTTGATCGCATTAGTGCGCTGGTGTCTGGTGTGAGCGCAACAGGTCATTGGAAATTGAACGGAGATGAATGGTTCTTCCCAGGTCACTTTCCAGGTCGTCCTACGTTGCCTGGCGTTCTCATGTGTGAAGCGATCGCTCAGTTGGGTGCATACTGCGTGCTGACGTCGCCCGATCATGCCAACAAGTTGCCTCTCTTCGGCGGAATAGACGGTGCCCGTTTTCGTCGTCAAGTTGGTCCTAGAGATGAACTAGAACTCATCGTGGAGCTTGGTCGAATGAGTGCGCGAGCAGGGAAGGGTGCGGGCAAAGCTGTCCTGAATGGCGATATTGCCTGCGAACTTGATCTCATGTTCGTGTTTGCTGACAAATAACCCATGTCGTGGTTTATCTCTGACATTCCACAGTCGATAGAGGTCGACAATCTGGTGATTCGTCAATATCGGCTGACGGATGCTCCATTACTGGTAGATGCAGTCACGCGAAGTCTTCCGGAACTTATGCAATGGATGCCGTGGGCAAAGTTTGAACCGCAAACGGTGGAGCAGCGTAGAGAACTGATTGAACAGTGGGTTCATGAGTGGGAGAAGAAGACCAATTTCACGATGGGGATCTTCCTCCAAGATGAATGCGTCGGTGGCACCGGTTTTCATCTTCGTGGCGAAGACGGGGAGTTAGAAATTGGGTATTGGGTGTCGACGGCACACACCAAAATGGGAATAGCTACTCGTGTGAGTGCTGCACTTGTTGACGTCGCGTTCTCATTCGCTGAGGTAGAGAAAGTCACCATCGCACATGATGTTGCAAACAAACAATCTCAGCGAATTCCAGAGTTGTTGGGGTTTAAGGTTTCCCGAGAATTCGCACGCACTCCCGAAGCTCCGAGTGAGACTGGTGTAGCTCGTGTCTGGTCTATGGCACGCGATGAGTGGAGAAATCGTTAAGACGCTGGCGCGATGATGACGGAACCGTTGTGGCCACCAAAACCAAAGTTGTTGGAAATAGATGGTCCTGGGTTCCAGTCGCGTGGTTCACCCATGACTAGATCAATTGGTAGATCTGGGTCTAGTTCTGTTGTGCCAGCGGTGGGCGGAATCTTTTTGTGCTCAATAGACAGCAAAACTTGCGCCGCTTCCAATGCTCCTGCCGCGCCAAGTGCGTGACCGGTGACTCCTTTTCCGCTGGTCACCGGAACTGCACTAGCCCCGAACACCGCAGCCACTGCTTGTGCTTCGGCGGCGTCGTTCAATGGTGTGGAAGTGCCGTGTGCATTCACTAAGGAAATGTCCGAAGGTGACAGGCCTGCGTCATCTAGAGCCAGTTTCATGCATGCGATGGCACCAGTACCGCCAGGAGCGGGAGCCGTGATGTGATGAGCATCTGCGTTACTTCCTGCTCCAAGAATTTCTCCAAGGATGGTGGCACCTCTGGCTACTGCAAGGTCGTATCGCTCGAGAACGAATACAGCTGCACCCTCTCCCATCACGAATCCATCACGCTTGGCGTCGAAAGGCATGGAAGCACCAGAAGATGACAGAGCAGTCATGTTTCCGAACCCCGCAAGTGACGTGGCAGTGGCCGCACACTCTGCGCCGCCTGTAGCCACTGCATCGCAACGACCCCACGCAATGAGTCGTGCTGCATATCCAATGGCATGAGTGCCTGCAGCGCAGGCTGTGCAAATTGTTTCGTTCGGACCTTGAAGTCCGTACTTCATTGAGATGGCGGCACCAGATGCATTAGCCATCATCATGGGCACAAGCAGTGGGGAGACGCGGCGCTCTCCTTTTTCAAGACGTACTTGCACCTGTTCTTCGAGGGTGTGCAAGCCTCCGATACCGGTTGCAAAAATGGTTCCGTATCGTGCGGGGTCAACATTGAGCGAGCCGGCCTGTGCGAAAGCTTCTGCCGCTGCTGCTAATGCGTATTGCTCTACCGGGTCTGCGCGACGTGCATCTTTAGCGTTCTCGAAATAGGGCAGTGGATCCCAGTTTTCAATTGCAGTTGACTTCGTTCCAGTTATTCCGGATCCAAGTAGACCCTGCCAATATGCATCTTTGCCAATGCCGCAGGGAGCAACAACTCCGTAACCGGTTATGGCAACTCGATGTCCAGCACCAATCATGATGGCCGTGAATCTACGAAAGTTTGCTCATGATGAGGTCAAATGCCTCACCAACAGTGCTCATTTTCTCGTATTCCTCAGACGGGATTTCGCTGAGGCCAAACTCTTCCTCGAGGTCCATCACGAAAGTCACGAGATCCAATGAATCACATTCCAAATCTTCTTTAAAGCGCGCTTCCTTTATGACCTTGTCGGCAGCGACACTAAGTGTGCTAGTTGCCACATTCACAAAACGCTCGAAATGTTCTTGGCTCATGATGTTCTCCTTTGTTTTCTTCATTTTCGCACAGTGGTTGCTCTGCAGGCGTACTTTTGATTAGTGACCCATGCCCAAGCCGCCATCAACTGGTACCACTGCACCGGTGATGTATCCGCCATCGGGCCCTGCAAGGAAGGCCACGACTCCAGCGATTTCTTCCGGTAATGCCATTCGATTCAGGGGCACTGCATCAGTGAGTTCTTTCAGTCTGTCTTCACCAAGAGCTGCAGTCATATCGGTAGCAACGGGGCCAGGCGACACAACGTTGACCGTGATGTTCCTTGGACCCAATTCGCGTGCGAGGGAGCGCGCAAATCCAACGAGTCCTGCTTTTGATGCGGCGTAATTGGCCTGACCGGCTGATCCCAAAAGTCCAACAACTGAAGACATCAAGACGATGCGTCCAGAACGCGCCTTCAGCATCTTTGGAGTTGCTCGTTTCACTACTCGAAATGCTGCGGTGAGATTCGCGTCGAGTACTGATGCAAAATCTGATTCGCTCATTCTCAACAACAAAGTGTCTTTTGTAATGCCTGCATTCGAGACAAGAATTTCTACGGGCCCGAAATGTTCTTCTACTGCAGTGAATGCCGCTTCAACATCGTCTGAGTTTGTGACATCGCACTTCACGCCAAAAAATTGGGGCGGTGGAGGAGAACTGTTGTAGGTGATTGCCACTTTGTCGCCGAGTGCCGCAAATCGCTCAGCACATGCAAGCCCGATTCCGCGGGAGCCTCCCGTGATGATAACAACGCGACTCATTGTGCACCCCATTCAACAATGGCGCTGGCTGCGGTCATGCCTGCACCAAAACCCACCATCAAAACCAAGTCGCCCTGTTGTGGACGTTTCTGGCCTAGATCTGAAAACAGCGCTAGCGGAATAGAAGCAGACGATGTGTTGCCTGTTTCGTGAATAACCACCGCAGCTTTGTCCATCGGGACTCCAAGTCGGTCGCACGCGGCGGAAATGATGCGAATATTTGCTTGGTGCGGAACTATGACGTCAATGTCGTCTGCGGTGACACCAGCATGTGCCATTGACTTTTGCGCACTATCCACCATGATGCGCACGGCACGTCTAAAGACTTCTTTTCCGTCCATCTCAATGTTGCCACCTAGCTCTGCAAACAGAATCTCTTCAGCGCTTCCATCTGCATCAAGGTCCCAGCCGAGTAGTTGTCCCTTTCCAGTTGTTGCCTCCAGAACTGCGGCGCCTGAGCCGTCGGCAAATAGAACGGCGGTATTTCGGTCTGTCCAATCGGTGATACGCGCAAGAGTGTCTGTACCGATGAGAAGTACTCGTTCGGCACCCATGGCTATGAGACCGTGCGCATTGACCAACGCATAAACAAAACCGGAGCACGCGGCGTTGACATCAAATGCACCGCATGACAAGCCGAGAAGATTCTGAACAGTGGCCGAAGTAGCAGGAACAGTGCGATCTGGCGTCGTGGTTGCCAAAATGAGTGCATCAATGCTGCTGGGTTCAATACCAGCCATTTTCATCGCCGCCGCGCCGCTGATTGCGCTGAGTTCGGCAGTGCTTCCGCCAATATGTCGACGGTGGATTCCAGTACGTTCACGAATCCATTCATCATTCGTGTCCATGGTCTTGGCAAGGTCGTCATTGGTGACGGTGTTGTGGCCAAGCGCTGTTCCCCAGCCAGTAAATCGCGCGCCGCGCACAGATGATGGAATCTTTGGCATTGAGAGAACTTTCTAGTTTGTGCGCAACCACGCGATGGGTTGATGTGCAGTGACGCGCTCACCGTCCACTGCTATGAAGTTCTGAATCACACCGGAAAACGGCGTTCGAACTTCAGTTTCTCCAACGTGTCCAATAACGAGACCGACGTCGATAGCACTTCCCACTCCAATTGTGGGCACCGGTGAAAAGACACCTGCAGACGGGCTGACGACTAGTCGTTCCACAGCGAAGAGGTGTTCGCCTTCTATCTGCGCAGGCGCAACGGGAGAGCTAGCCCTGACCCACTCAATCAGCTTGTCGAGTTCTTCTGGTGTGGCAACACTGATAGTTCTGGCGTTGTCAACTGTTCTCTTGGCCATGCCAGTGAGCACTCCGCCAGGCCCCAGCTCTACAAAGTCCACTACGCCAGCTTCTGCCAAAGTAAGAAGGCAATGTTTCCAGCGAACAGGGCTAGACAACTGGGCAGACAACAAAGAGGACCATTCGTCGCCTATAGAGTGGGCGAGTGCGTCCACATTGGAAATAACGGGAACTTCAATGTCACGCGGAGAAGCGAGCGCAATGGCGCTGCGGAGTCTGTCGCGCGCTGCTGTCATAAATGGAGTGTGGAAAGCGCCCGACACTTGAAGCGGCATCACCTTCTTGGCACCTAGTTCTTTGGCATGTGTGGATGCAGAGGCCACTCCCGCTGCAGATCCAGCAATGACAACTTGGCCTGGTGCATTGAAATTTGCCACCCAGACGTCAGCATCGGCGCGACGGCACGCAATTTCTACTTGATCGTCGTCGAGACCAAGGACCGCAGCCATTGTTCCAGGATTTGAAATTCCTGCTTCATGCATGGCATCGGCGCGTTCCACGACGAGACGAACTCCATCCTCAAATGACAAAGCGCCCGTGGCAGTGAGGGCTGTGTATTCACCCAAGCTATGACCGGCACAAAAACTGGGCTCAATGCCCAAGCGCTCCACGGCATCAAGAACCATCAGGCTGGACACAAAAGTGGTCAACTGCGCATTGCGCGTGTCCTTTAATTCCTCAGCATCGGCGTCGAGCAACAGTGCTCCAACGTCGCGACCAGCAACTTCAGACGCTTCATCCACTAATTCCCAGCTGTCATGGCCGACCCAGGGGCGACCCATTCCAGGTCTTTGAGAGCCTTGGCCAGGAAAGGTAAACGCGAGCATGGTGGAAAAACCTTAGACCCAGCCAACACTTCAGACTTGGTTACCTCTCAGTAGGGAAGTCGGCGGTACAGTGGAAGACCCTGGCCCGAGTGGCGGAATGGCAGACGCGACGGACTCAAAATCCGTTGTCCGCAAGG
>JBMTEX010000029.1:0-21560 GCA_049433485.1 Ilumatobacteraceae bacterium
GGCACGCTTGGAAAGCGTGTGAAGTGAAAGCTTCCGTGGGTTCGAATCCCACCTCTTCCGCCACACTCAGTAGGTTGTGCCAATGACCTCTGACGACGCAATGCGCATCGCCCTCGAAGAAGCCCAGACTGCCGGTCACGCTGGTGATGTGCCAGTCGGAGCCGTAGTGGTGTGCAATGGAGAAATCATTGCGCGTCGTCACAACGAACGTGAAGTAACAGGCGACCCCACCGCACATGCAGAAGTATTGGCGTTACGCGATGCAAGTGAAGCACTGGGGCGTTGGCGCTTAGACGATTGCACATTGGTGGTCACGCTTGAGCCATGCATCATGTGTGCTGGTGCGTTAGTCAATGCACGTATTGGCAAGTTGGTATATGGCGCTGCAGACCTCAAGGGTGGCGCAACTGCAAGCTTGTACAACGTGATGTCAGACCCTCGTGTAAATCACAATCCACCTGTTGAACATGGCGTATTGGCCGCGGAATGCGCTGCGCTGTTACAAGATTTCTTTAGCCGTCTGCGTTAATGCGCCGTTAGAATTGCAGACGGAAGGGTGCTAGAGCGGCCGAATAGGACGGTCTCGAAAACCGTTGTGGTGAATAGCCACCGTGGGTTCAAATCCCACCTCTTCCGCCATCACGACCCAGCTTCGGCTGGGTCGTTTTTGTTTGCCTAGTTCTTGGTGAAGGCTTTCCATGCCTTATCGGAGACGCGACCGTCAATATGTGGAAGTCCAAACTTTGCAAGCGCCACCAGAATTGGTTTTGTCTCTTCTCCTCGGGGCGTGAGCTTGTACGCAAGATGACCACTGTCTGGCATTTCGCATTGCTCAATCAGGCCATTGTTCATTAAGTCTTTGAGTCTTTGGGAAAGCAATGTCGGTGAAATACCGGGGAGATTTTCTCGGAGTTGAACGTAACGGCACGACGAGAAGATGAACAGATCTCGCAAAATCAGCAATGTCCAGCGATCACCCATGATGTCGAGTGACTTAGCGATGGGACAGTTGAGGTCGTAACTACGTTGGGTTGAAATATCAGATTTCTTGGAACGCGAAGAGGCCATAGCCAGATGGTACATTTTTTGTACCACAGGGGGAAATCATGACTCAGACATCGACAGAAACCGAAAATTCAATATTGAATCCATGGCCAACGTTTGTTGTAACTGCAATTGCTGCCTATATCTCCACACTTGACCTGTCGATTGTGAATGTGGCATTTGCAGAGATTGCCAAAGATTTTCCCACAGCTAGTCGTGGCACCATCTCGTGGGTTGTCACCGCTTACTCAATTCTCTACGGCTCTCTTCTGGTTGTCTCCGGTCGACTTGCTGACCGCATTGGCCGGAAACGTCTTTTTCAGTTTGGAACTTTGCTCTTTCTTGTTGGTTCGTTACTTTGCGCCGTTGCGTCAACCATGGGTCTGCTGATTTTTGGTCGAGCAATTCAGGGAGTTGGTGGCGCCATTATGACCCCTGCGTCACTTGGACTTTTGTTGTCAGTGTTTTCGCTTGAACGGCGTAGCCAGGCAGTTGCATGGAACGGCGCAATTGGTGCGTTAGGAGTTGCGTCGGGCCCAACCTTGGGTGCCTTTGTTGTTTCTACATTTGGATGGCGTTCAGCATTCTGGATCAACGTTCCCATTTGTCTCATTGCGGTGTCATTGGCTGCAAAGTATGTGAAAGAAACTCCGCGAACAGATTCACCGCGTCCAGATATCGGAGCGTCAATATTCGTGACACTGTCAGTTGCCTCCCTCGTGTGGGGGATCTCTCGTGCTGAAGAGCAGTCGTGGAGTGATTCACTTGTCCATTATCTCCTAGTCGCTGCAATCGTGTTCGGAGCACTGGTGGTGCGACGAACACAGAAGCACCCCGTTCCGTTAATGCCACCTGCATTATTCAAAGTTCGGTCGTTCTCTATTGCCAACATTGCAACCTTTCTATTTGGTGCTGCCTTTGCGGCGAACATTTTGAACAATGTTCTCTTCTTGCGGTTGGTGTGGAAGTACAGCGTTCTGGAAGCTGGTTTGTACTCGGTTCTCGCACCAGTGATCGTTGCTGTCACATCATTCTCCATTGGTCGACACATTTCTCGAATCGGGTTTAGGCGACTACTCGTTGGTGGACCATTTCTGTTTGCTGCTTTGGTCTATCTCGAATCACATCTTTTCGATGTGAGTCCAACGCCGTGGTCTGAGTGGATGCCGTTGATGTTCGTGTTGGGAATTTCTATTGGCCTCACATTTCCGACATTGTCTGCTGCAACTGTTCACTCACTTCCAGCAACGCTGTTCTCACTCGGAGGGGCCATTAACAACACGTCACGTCAGATTGGGTCTGCAGTTGGCGTGGCTCTGCTGGTAACTATTCAGGCATCATCTGAAGGACTTCATGGTTTTCAACGTGGTTGGTATTTCATTGCAACGTGTAGCGCACTTGCAGGACTTGTCTCTTTCTTGTTGCCACGCGTAGAAAAAGCGAACGCGTGATGAAGAAGTAGGCCGCGCCGAGCTGCCTACACTTCATCTATGCACATTGCTCTTCGTCATTCACCTGCCTATGCAATAGCTCGAGTCACGCTTGAACCCAATGAGTCAATTCGAGCGGAGTCTGGGGCCATGGTGGCGCACTCATCTGGCGTTGAACTCACGTCAAAAATGGAAGGCGGCTTTCTGAAGTCGTTGAAGCGAGCAGTCATGGCTGGCGATTCATTCTTTATGTCCACATTGACTGCGGGCGCAAGTGGCGGCTGGGTAGACCTCGCCCCTGGTCTGCCTGGGGACATCATCTATCTTCCGGTGACTTCAGAAGCACCGTGGGTACTCACGCGAAGTGCGTGGCTTGCATCTGGCAATGATGTGGCAATTGAATCTAAGTGGGCTGGCTTCGGAAATCTCTTCGGTGGCGAGGGTGGCTTTGTTGTTCTTGCACAAGGTCAAGGTGAAGTGATTCTCAATTGTTATGGCGCACTAGATGTTCACGATCTTGCATCTGGAGAGACAATGGTGATCGACTCCGGCCATCTTGTTGCGTTGCAGAGCACCGTGACCGCAACGTTAAGTAAGGCTGCAAGCGGTTGGATGAACACCATAAAGTCTGGTGAAGGGCTTGTCTTTACCATTACTGGACCTGGTCGCATTTACGCTCAGTCGCGTAACCCAGGTTGGTTTAGTCAGTTTGCACCGGCATCGCACTCACACGGATCTCGCTGACGGTACAACTCACGGAGCGTAGACGTCGGCAGCGGAGTTGTTCGAGAAGTTTCCGCCAATAATCAAGATTCGTCCATCGTTCAATACTGCCGATGTGTGTTGGTATCGATACCACCGCATGGTGTTGCCTTCGGTGGCCATCGTGTTAGAAGTCGGGTCGTATAGAACGGCAGTATCAGCAATGTCTCCTTGCGCACTTGAACCTCCAAAGAAGACCACCACTCCATCCGATCTGACGTGACCCGTGAGTCCACCTCGACCATGGGAGAACTGGGGAAGGTTTGCAGCTGCGACGAAACTGTTGGTTGATGGGTCGTAGATGTCTATCGTCCATATTCCGAGAGTCGGCGACCATCCACCAGCAACCAGCATTCGACCGTCTTGAAGTTGAAGCGTGACTGATCCACCTTCAGAGTGAACAGAGTTCATTTGGGAAGAAATTGATGTCCAGGTGTTAAGTGTCGGGTTGTAAATGATTGCTGATTTCATGTGCCCATTCGTCGAGTTGTATCCACCTGCTACGAAAACATTGCCGTTAGACATCAATGCGCCAGTTGCATTGCCACGTGCTTGCGGCATTGAGTTCACATAGGTGAAGGTGCCAGTAGCAGGATCGTAAATCTCTGCACTTGATAGATACGTGGTGCCAGGTGCGCGCCACATCCCACCAGTCACCAGGACTTTGCCGTTGTTCAAGACCACGACAACTGGATTCTCGCGGGCAACATTCAAAGAACCTGTGTAACTCCATGTCTCGGTAACGGGATCAAAAATTTCCACAGTTGAAAGACTGATGTAATTGGCTCCACTTGCATACATGCCACCTATTGCCAACACCTTTCCATTGGGGAGTAGTGCAGCACCGGCGCCGTGTCGCTCTCGATTCAAATCACCAACTCTGCTGAATGAATTTGTGGCTGGGTCGTACACATCCGTGATTTTTGAGAAGGAGAATCCACCGAAAACGACGACTTTTCCGCTTTGGAGGGTGACGGATTTCGTACCCATGTATCGATTTGCATTGCTGTTGTTAGCCGTTGCAGTAAAGGTACCTGTTGTGACAGTGATGCGAATGGTGTGACCAGCTTGTGTGCCAGCTGGATTCACCACTGTCAAGGTGTACGACGTGGAGGTTGAGGGAGAAACTGTGATGGTGTCTCCGCTACTCACGGGAATGCTTCCCGGCGTGATGATCCCGGTTCCCCCAGAAAAAACGGCTGTGATTTGTGTTGAATTGCCGATTGCAATTGACGACGAAGCCGCCGAGAAACTTGAGATTGTGGGCGGAGGCACCTCTGTCACGGTCGCCACGTCACTGAACCGAGAGAACGTTGTGCCACCACGAACGCTGGTGACTTTTACTTTGTATTCGCCGGCTTGGGCGGCGTACACACCGATGTCATTTTCACCTGGAAGTTCATTTCCATCCAAGTACCACTGATATGAAATCGTTGCACTGCCATGAGAGCTGACCGTGACGCCCAATGATGCAGTTCCACCTTGCGTCATGTACGCATCGCTTGGACTATGGGTGATGGTGACGGTATTGACATCAAGAAGAACTGAGTTGGAGTTGACTGACGTTGTGTGGCCGTTGAGGGTGCTGGTGACCACGACTTGGTGATTTCCGTATGTGCCACTTGTGAACGATGAGGTAGTCGCGCCGGATACATCTGTGCCGTTGCGTTTCCACTGATAACTCAATGTGCCACTTCCTGAAGCCACAACAGAGAATGTGTTGATGTCACCTTCAGCAACTAGGGCTGCAACTGGTTGAAGCGAGATGGAGACCGTGTTCATATAGAACGACGCACTAGATGAAGTCGCGGTACGGGATACTCCATTAAGTGTGCTGGTGACAACTACGTGATACGCACCGTCTTGTGTGGCTCTATAGGACGAACTATTCGCATTAGAGATAGCCGACGAGTCCTTGTACCACTGATAGGAAAGTGCACCGCTGGCACTGGCGGTGACACTTAAATTTTGACCGTATGGGTTATCGGTGGTGATGTCTTGCGGCTGAACAGTGATGGACAACCTATTGACATACACGGTGAGAAATTGAGTAATTGAATGTCCTGCTCCATTTGAGACGGTCAAGGTGTATGTCGTCGTTGCGTTAGGCGTCACCGTGACACTTCCGCCATTGGCAATTGAGCCGACTGACTGATTGATTGATGCGGACGTGCCCTGGAAAGTGGTACTTAGGGTTGTTGGGTCTCCTTGATTAATGGTGGTGCTTGCTGCCGAGAAAGTCGTGATGGCAGCCGGTGGCACTGTGGTCGTGGTTACTGGAACGGTGGTTGTCGTTGAAGCGACCGTCGTGGATGCTGTTGTTGAACTAGTTGTCGTGGCGGGAACGGTTGTTGACGTTGAGGTTGTTGATGTTGTAGTTGAACTTGTTGTAGAAGAGGTACTAGAAGATGACGTTGCAGACACCGTTGTACTAATAGTTGTCGTAGTAGGGAAAGTACTGCTAGTGGGCACCGTGGTCGAAGTTTCGTCGACTGCTGTCAGTCCAGCGGTACGCAACGGAAACTTTCGAGAAGCGAATCCCTTTGAGCATCGAGACTTTGATTGCAGGAGAACGCGACGTGTCTTTGAATTAACACATGCTTTGAGAAAATTTGTTCTTGTGAATTGTGCAGCACTTACTTTGCCAGCAGTGCATTTTGGCTTTGACGTAATTGAAATCAGTTTTGTCTTCGGATGAACACATAATTCGGGGCTCTTTTTGGCTGATGTGGAAAGAACTGTTTTGATCTCACCGCGGAGGCAGCTTTTTCGAGTCGTCAGAGAAACAATGTTTTTTGATTTGGTTACGCACACCGTGACCTTGCTCGTGGAGCCCTCGACTGGGCGAGTACCGAAGAATGAAAATCCACACCACAGAACTAGTGCGAGCCCGGTCACACATGGCAGAGCACGCAAGGGCAGGATTCGGCTCGTCTCGGTATGGCGGTCCATACCTTCACTCTACAAATAAATGTATTAATAATCCATCTAAGTTGATTCTGACCGAGGTTGAAGAAGAAACCTCAATGTCTGAGAGACGGTTTGTGACCATTGAGCTTCAGTAAAGGGGTCTTCAAGAATGTCGACCAGTATTCGCCCAAGGAGGATGGACTGAATCAGGTGGGCAGTTCCTTCAATGGGTTCAATGGGTTGACAGAGCCCTCGATCTCGTAGGTCTCGAAGGAGATCAGCGAATCTCTCGGTCCCGGGTCCTTGAAGTGTCACAAGGAGTTTCTTTGTTGCTGGGCTGGTCGGAACCATCGCGAGGTTGGAGATTCGGCGGCGTCGAATGGCCTTTTGTTTTTCTGAACCCGACACCAGAACACCGAGTTCAACAAGCGTGAATGCCTCTTCACCTGTCTGGACCTTCGACAACATTTCTGTCATTTCTGTCATTCCTGCGTCCAGCGATGATCGCAGAAATTCAGTTTCTACAGCCGCAATCACACCTTCTCTGCCACCAAAATGGTGGTAGACCGAACTGCGCGATACGCCGGACGCCTCAATGACGCGATCGAGATTGAAATTAACGAGTCCAGCTGACTCGAGTTCCTGTTGTGCAAAATGAATAATTCGTTTTGCGGTTTCACGACCATCGGCTCGTGTACGACGTTTTGGTGCACTCTCAAGATTCTCTGGAGTTAGCACCGCTTCTCCTCCCAAGTTATTTCTGCACTCAATAGGTAGTCATTCACGGCAGTAATGACGCAATCGTTCTCGCCATAACCCGTATGCCTGTTTGCATCCACCACAATAAATCGTCCATCTTCTAATGCATTCGCCATATTTCGCGAACTTTGAAGTGGAGTTGCTGCATCACCTGTTGTTCCAACAACAACGATGGGGCCAGATTCAATACCAGTAATAGTAATTCTCTTGTCAGTCTTCGTTGGCCAGAACGTGCATACATAACCAGTTGCAAACGAGGACCACAATCGAGGTGCAACTTCTTTGAATTTCGGAATATACGCATCAACGCCTTCTACAGACTTTGGCCCGGGGTCGTCCAGACACATGATGGCGTTAAATGCCTCTAACTCGTTTCCGTAGGTGCCGTCATATGAGCGCTGGTAGTAGCTGTCGTAAAGATCAAGCAAGCCTTGACCATTTCCCTTTTGAGCAGATGCCAAAGATTCTTCTAGGTCGGGCCACAACGTTGATGAATACATGGCCTGTGCGACAGCAGTCAATGCAATGCCTTGATTGACGGGTGCACGCTTTGGGTCTGGACGAAGAGGTGACCAGTCAAGCGATGCCATCAAGTCGTCAAATGCTTTCTCAGCTTTTCCATTGTTATGGAAGGAACACTCTGAATCCGCAGAACACTTTGCAAGGAATTTCGTGAGTTCAGTTTCAAATCCCT
The DNA here is from genome assembly GCA_049433485.1 of Ilumatobacteraceae bacterium. Classification (GTDB taxonomy): domain Bacteria; phylum Actinomycetota; class Acidimicrobiia; order Acidimicrobiales; family Ilumatobacteraceae; genus UBA2093. The sequence goes on from JBMTEX010000029.1 coordinate 7,600, forward strand.
TGGCTTGGTCTAGACCGCCCTGCACATAGTCAGAGTTTGGATCTGATGCTCCGTCTAGTACTGCTGCGCGGACAGTTGTGGGAAACATAGTTGCCCACGTAGCGCCTAATTCACTTCCATAGGAGAATCCGAAATACGTGATCTTGTCTTCACCAAGTGCTGCGCGAATTCGATCCATATCGCGAGCCGTGTTGTTCGTTGATATGTAGGGGAGAATCTCAGAGTTCTTCTTTTCACATTCATCGACGAATGTCCGCGATGCGTCGATGGCGATTTGTCGTTCAGCGTCAGAATCCGGCGATGGGTCATACGTGAAGTACGGGTCATAGTCGTCAACGCAGTCAATGGCTGGCGTGGATTCACCTGTTCCGCGTGGATCCCATCCGATGATGTCGAATGCATCAACAAGGTCCCCTCCGAAATATGACTGGGTTGACTCTGCGAGGTAACTACCACCAAATCCGGGCCCACCTGGATTCACCAGCATGGATCCCACTCTCATTGACGGGTCGAGTGCCGGATGCATGGTCAACTTGAGAGAGAAAGTACCGATCTCGGGATTCTCATAATCAAAAGGAACCTCAAAACGTGCACATTTCAGCATTGATGTGTCATCGCAGGGCTTCCATTCAATAGTGCCCCCACTTGCTGGACTCTCACCAACAGTGAAATCGGTTGTCGTTGTGCCGGTGGAAGAACACGCCGAAAGAATGAGGAGGAGAGCAGCAGAGCCGATGTGAACGCGACGCACGTTTTAACACTACGGGTAGAGATAGCCGTAGCCTCAATGGAGTGCGAATGGGTCCACACATGCTCCTCCCCGGCGATGCCGATGCCATCAAAGGCGCTCGGATGAAGCGCGAATCTTTGCGTCGCGCGTGGCAGTTCTCGTCTCCATATAAGTGGTACATCATCGGATTTCTAGGGGCCATAGTTCTCTCAGCGCTTCTGGCACTAGTTCCACCATTCTTGTTTCGAGCAATTCTTGATAAGGCGATTGTTGAGAACAATCGGGGTCTCATTACAACGCTCGCCATTTTCCTGGTGGCAGCGGCAATCGGCGATGCCGTACTAGCCATCATTCAGCGGTGGTTGAGTTCCACTATTGGCGAAGGTCTCATTTATGACCTTCGTGTTGCGTTGTTTGACAAAGTGCAGCGCATGCCCATCTCGTTTTTTACGCGCACGCAGACCGGAGCACTGATTAGTCGTCTGAATAGTGATGTTGTGGGAGCACAAACTGCAGTGACATCAACGTTGGGCAGTGTGGTCTCAAATGTTGTAGTACTGGTGACTTCGTTGGCGGCAATGGTTGTGCTTGAGTGGCGTCTGACTTTGTTGGCGCTGATTGTTTTGCCACTCTTCGTTGCTCCCGCAAAACGCGTTGGGGTGAAACTTGGCGCAATAGCACGCGAGCAAATGGATCAGAATGCGCAGATGAATACGCAAATGAATGAGCGCTTTAACGTGGCGGGAGCTCTCATTGTGAAATTATTTGGTCGTCGTGAACGAGAAGTAGAAACGTTTGCGAAACGAGCCGAAAAAGTTCGTGACAGCGGAATTAAGTCGGCCCTGTATGGACGTGTCTTTTTTGTTGCACTTGGACTAGTGGGAGCCATGGGTGCGGCTGCAATTTATGGCGTTGGCGCACACATGGTTGTTTCCGGAACTATCAGCACCGGAACATTGGTGGCGATGGCAGCGTTAGTCACCCGTATTTATCAACCGCTCACCGGATTAACGAATGCACGTGTTGAAGTAATGACTGCATTTGTTTCATTCGACAGGGTCTTTGAAGTTCTCGACGCGCCTGTTTCCATCGTGGATAGACCTGGGGCGGTTGACTTGGTTCAACCGCGAGGTGAGGTGGCATTCGACAACGTTGTATTCCGGTATCCCTCTGCTGCATCTAGTTCGGTGGCATCGCTTGAAACCCCGGGATCACATTCTGGCGACCCCGATGTTGATGTGCTGAAGGGAATTAACTTGCGAATTGCGGCCGGTGAGACCGTGGCGATTGTTGGTGCAAGTGGTTCAGGAAAGAGCACGCTCTCGTCACTGGTTCCGCGCTTGTACGACGTCACATCGGGAGCTGTGCGAATTGATGGTCGAGACGTGCGAGACCTCACGGGTGATTCGCTACACGATGCCATTGGCGTGGTGACACAAGACCCTCACTTGTTCCATGAATCAATTGAGTCAAATCTTCTGTATGCAAGGCCCACCGCCACACACGATGAAGTGGTGGCAGCATGTCGTGCAGCCCGCATTCATGACACCATTGCCGCATTGCCAGATGGGTATCTCACCATGGTGGGCGAGCGTGGGTATCGGTTGTCCGGGGGGGAGAAGCAGCGACTCGCCATTGCGCGCATGTTGTTGAAGAACCCAGCCATCATGATTCTCGATGAAGCAACCAGCCATTTAGATAATGAAAACGAAGCGCTGGTACAAGAAGCTTTTGATGCCGCATTGCATGGGCGTACAGCACTTGTGATTGCTCACAGACTAACCACCATTCAGAACGCGGATCGCATTGTGGTTCTCGACGCTGGTCGCATCGTGGAAGAAGGAACTCACGAGCAACTCATGGCCGCCGACGGTGCCTATGCCTCACAGGTGAGAGCAGGGGATTCATTCGGTTCTGCTACACCAACTCCGTAAAGTAGACAGCGTGGCAATGGATATTGAGTACATCGACGGAGTTCCCTCATTAACCGTCGGACAATTCTCTGCCGTTGTTAGTCAACTTGTTTCTGCCACTTTTGATGATGGTTTATGGATTGAAGGCGAAATTCAAGGGCTGAAGAGCCCCAACCCACATTTGTACTTCAGTCTCATTGAGAACGAAGCAGGCCAGAAGGCTCAAGCCAATATCAATTTGTTTGCTGGGAAATTGCGCAATATCCAATCAAAGCTTCGGAATCAAGGTTTAGAACTGAAAGACGGATTGCGTGTTCGTCTCTATGGTCGTCCCGACTATTACGCACCATTCGGGAAGTTGTCCATCACTGTTGAAGATGTAGATACGCAATTCACGCTGGGTGACATTGCAGCTCAACGTGAGGCATTGCTCAAGGCCCTCCTTGAAAAGGGAATAGACAAACTCAATAAACGACGCCCTGTTCCTATCGTGCCACTTCGATTGGGAATTATTTCTTCTAGCCAGGCCGCTGGTTGGGCAGATGCACAACGTCAACTTGAAGAATCCGGGTTTGGTTTCTCGGTGACGTTCATTGATGTTCGCGTACAGGGAGACGATGCACCGCCACAAGTTGTTGCTGCTCTCAAGACTCTGTCTCGTCGAGACGACATTGATCTTGTTTTGTTGATGCGCGGTGGTGGTTCAAAAAGTGATCTTGCAGCATTCGATGACGAACGCATCGCCCTCGCAATTTCTCAATGTCGTCATCCAGTCTTCACTGGACTTGGCCACCAGATAGATACAAGCATCGCCGACGTTATTGCACACACAGCGCATAAAACTCCAACTGCGTGTGCGCAAGCTGTCATTGCACTAGTTGAAGACTTTCTGTACGACCTCTCTAGTGCGCAGAATCAACTGAGACTCCTCACTGGCAATTCGCTTGTTCGTGCTCGCGCCCGAGTGTCTATGGCGGTGGAACGTCTGACAACTCGTCCACGTGTTGCACTAGACCGACAAAAGCAAATCCTTGAGATGCGTTCAGCAACTCTGCGTCTTCTCGATCCCGCCACCACGCTCGCTCGCGGGTGGAGCATTACACGAGATGCACAAGGAAACGTCGTGAAGTCAATTGATCAAGTTGCTGCGGGCGATGTGCTCGTCACGGCACTTGCAAATGGAACAATCAGCAGCCGAGTAGAAGGAACATCGTGATGGCAGCAAAGAAGTCACAACCACAAGAGCCAGCTGGTTATGCAGAAGCGATGCGTGAAGTAGAAACCATCTTGGCTGAGTTGGATTCGAACACCATCGATGTAGACGTCTTGTCTGCAAAGGTTGAACGCGCCTCGTATCTCATCTCGTGGTGTAACGAGCGAATCTCATCAGCACAGATGACCGTCGACAATCTCATGGCAGATCTCATCGTTGATGAGCACGAATCCGATAACGACGAAGAGTTTGACGACGATGATGACGAGTTTGACGACGAAGATGACGAATGAGTGATTCCTCTTTCATCGTGCAGACCGTCGATCGGGCACTGTTTACGTTGCTCACCGACGAGCGGCATCGTTGGCAAGCTGTCAGCACACATTTTGCAACGGTATTCGATGAATTAGAGACAATGGTTCTGGCTGGTGGGAAGCGTTTGCGGCCGCAGTTTTTACACTGGGGATGGGTAGCCGCGGGCGGCGACCCATCAGAGACACATCATCATCAATTCGGTGCTGCAATTGAGTTATTGCATGCATGCGCACTATTTCATGATGACGTCATCGATGATTCGGCCTTGCGTCGCGGACATCTCACCACTCATCGCAGACTTGCTGACATTCATGTTGAAGACAAATTAATGGGTGAACCACGTCGATTCGGCGAAGGCTCTGCGGTGTTGATGGGAGATGTGGCGTTCTCTCTTGCAGAGAGGTTGATGACCGATATTTCATCCGACGCACGTCGATATTGGAATGAACTGTGTCTGGAAATGAACATGGGTCAGTATCTCGACACCGTTGGTTCCGCATATAGAGAACATTCCACGCAGCACGCGCTTGCCGTTGCCAAGTTCAAAACCGCTAAATACACCGTTGAGCGTCCACTACATATTGGGGCAATGGCAGCCGATTCAGTCTCTGGAGTCTCGCTTCTCGAACCGTTGTCGTCGTATGGTCTTCCTCTTGGTGTGGCCTTTCAATTGCGCGACGACGTATTGGGTGCGTTCGGCGATGAATCTCTTACTGGGAAGCCTGTTGGAGGAGATTTCCACGAAGGGAAAACCACTGCACTAGTGGCACACGCTTTTGGTGTTGCTACGTCTACTCAGTTGGAGGTGTTGAACAAGATTGGCTCGTCTCAGTTAACCGATGATGATGTCTCATCCATTCAAGACGTTCTCGTTGATACTGGTTCAGTAGCACATGTGGAATCTCTAATTGCACAGCACTACGACGAAGCTGTTGCAGCAATCAACATGTCAAACATTCGCATAGAAGCACGCATGGCACTCATAGACCTCGCAGTATCGGTCACGCAACGATCTGTTTAAGTAGCAGCGTAAATATCTAATGCGTCTTGCATTGAGATATCGGTCATCACGCCCGCTTCCGCACGAATAGCTTCAATCCACGGTGGTGATACTTTGCAGGTGACTGCAATAGGTTCGTCGAGCGTTGAACCGTTTCGTGCCAATTGCACAAACGTGACTGCATAGTTAGGCGGACGAGCGTCGCGAGACAATTCAATCAGCGCCCATGGATCTGGAGTAGTTCCAGTTCGAGCAGTAATAGCAATCTCTGATGATGATGTGGCATGAACAGCACCGCCTGCAAGTCCCGGCCCATCAAGAATGACAACACCACGTACAAGTTGTGGTCGTGCACCCGCAATAAGAAATGCGATGTATCCGCCTAATCCACGTCCAACGATGGTGGCTGGACCGATGTGGCGCAGAGCAACATCAACATCCGCCATGAGAATTTCTGCTGAATATCCACCACCGCGAGGCACTGTTGATTCTCCATGACCTGTGAAATCAAGCGCCCAGATAGGACCATTCCAGGACAAGGGCAGCGTGGCCATATTGGTTGCAGATTCTCCGAGTCCGTGAAGCAATAAGAGGGCTGGCCCTTCTGCGTCTTTCACGTGATGCAGTGCAAGAGTGATGCGGTTGTGCTGAAGAGAAATGGTGCTCACGACAAAAACTCCAACACCATGTTGCTGACCCGTTCTGGTTCTTCAATATGAATGAAGTGTCCGACGCCTTCAAGAACTTCAAGTCGACCGCCATGTGGAATCCACGGCAACACATCTCGCGCGCGTGCACCCCATCCCATTGGTTCGTCAACGGTGCCCAGTAAACCGAGAAATGGCATTGGCAACGACACCATTCGCAACGCACTCCACTCTGGTCGCCAGGGACCAAACCCGCCGAAGCGCATGGTGGGATCAAGTTTCCATCGCCAGCCATCTTCGTCGTGGCGAGCGCCAACCGTGACGAGGTATTCCAACCACTCAATTGAGAGTCTCGGATTCATCTTCGCCCGGCGTTGTGCCAAATCTTCCAGAGTTCCTGGCTTACGAACAGCAGTCGGTGCTTCGTGTCGATAGTCCAACCACGAACCAATTTCTCCAGCGAGGAGACGAGACTGATCGTGATCGGGAACGTCTGGCATGCGGCGCTTACTGGGCATGCCGTCGATATTCACCATGCGCGAGATGCGATACGAACTGGCTTCTGCCAACTGCATCATCAGTGCGCCACCTTTGGAATGAGCAACAACGGGTGCCGGCTGATCGGTGGTGCTTGTCATCACTGCGAGTGCGTCTCGAATGTCGGCGTCCCAGCTGTAGAGGGCGGCGTAATCACTATCACCATGTCCTCGGTGATCCCATGCCACGGCGCGCCAGCCTGCATCTGCCATTTTGGATGCGAACAAATCGAAAGTGCGAGCGAAGTCTGATCCACCGTGCGCCAAAAAGAGCACGGGATCCGACTCTTTGCCCCATTCGTGGACAGCAATTCCAACACCGTCTGCGTCCACTCGACGAACACGGTCCGGTGGTCGGGCTCCGGGGTATGAGCGAGTCTCACTAGTCACGGGTATTGAGGTTAGGCCAGCACAACGCCAAGCAGACGAGTGGGGCGCGCGTCCGACACATGCCACAGCGACCTAACATGACGGAGATGTTCCTTCGCACCCGTCTCCATATGTATTTGTTATGGAGCACTGGAGTCTTTGTTTTTCTCGCGATTATCTCTGGCCTTCTGACAGATGGCGGCTCATCTGAAACAAGTGACTCGAATCCAGAAAGCTCTTCCAGCGTTGTGGTCACCACTACCACGGTTGCTGCTGGTGAGTTGCGCAAGTATGTGGTGCAGCCAGGCGAGTCTCTATTTGCCATCGCACAAAAGTTCAATCTCAGCGCCCCGGCCCTTGTGGAGATAAACAACATCAAGAATCCAGATCGCGTGTCTGCTGGCACCGAGCTCATTCTCCCGCCCAGTAACGGTTTCGTCCCCATTGGTGCCACCACCACTATGCCACCATGACATCAACTTGGCATTCTGCGTACTTACACTGAAACTATGACCTCAACGTTTTGGCCCACACAAGAACATTGGTCCGTTGCAATTCCATTGCATACGCCACATGTCCGACTTGAATGCCTTGCCGAAACTGGTTTTGTTGCGCTGAAGCCTGCACCGTTTGATGTTCCGCAACACGAGTGGGAATCGTTGGAATATTTCGATTGGAAAAGTGGCGGCGATACAAACTTTGCGCCTCTTGCATCGGCAGATGGTCAATTAGATTGCCGAGGTTTTTGGGACAAAGGGAAAACCGATAAAGATGCCGAGTGGACATCGAATGCGGCGCTTGCCCCAACGTTGAAGAATTACGTGTCATCTGTTGGTGCAAACTTTGGTCGAGTTCGCATCATCAAGCTTGAGCCACAAGATCGCGAACAAGCAATTCGTTCCATTCATCGAGATGACAACAACCGGTTCAACCCAGAGAATGAAGGTTGGGTTGTTCGGTCGTGGCTGGAGTTAACTGACAGCCCAGATAGCTACATGTTGTTAATGGATAATGGCCCAGATGGCTTGCCAGACCCATCAACTGAACGCCGAGTTCCGCTGCCACAGGGAGCTCGATTCGTTGTAGATACGCAGCGATTGTGGCATGTTGTGGTGCACAACCACAACTTCCCGCGCTACGCCTTGATCACAAGTTTCGAAAGTGGTCCAGCGCTTGATTCTTTTATCGCTCGCGAACGAGCATAAGAATTTCTTTACAGTGCGTTTTCAATTGCTGAAATAACTTCGGGCGCGTCTGGCGCTGTCTTCGGATGAAAACGAGCAACTACAGAGCCGTCACGAGCAACAAGGAACTTTTCAAAGTTCCAACGAATGTCGCCGTCGGCACCTTCAGCGTCTGCAACTGGCGCGAGTGCGGTATACAACGGGTGGCGATGATCGCCGTTCACATCAATTTTCTCAGTTAATGGAAATGTGACTCCGTATGTTGAAGAGCAGAACGTTGCGATTTCTTCTGCAGTTCCCGGTTCTTGCCCAAGAAATTGATTGCATGGCACACCAAGAACACTGAAACCTTTGCCTTCGTACTTCTTCTGAAGTTGTTCGAGCTGTTCGTATTGCGGGGTAAGACCACACTTGCTTGCAACATTCACAATGAGAGTGACCTTGCCATCAAGTGCAGAAAGAACCCCTGCTTGTCCTTGCAGTGATGAAATGGGAGTTGCAAAAATGCTCATAGAGAATGCAACACCAAATAGGCGTCGTACATTCCCTTGATGGGACTAATCGTTGCGATGAGCTGCAGCCAACTCGGCTACTTCACGCATAATGCGAGCAATGTCGAAGTCTTTCGGCGTATACACAGCCGCAACACCTTCGTTGGCCAAACGAGTGCGGTCTTCTTCTGGAATGATGCCGCCCACAATGACAGGAGCATCAACGCCTTCGGCACGCAGACGACGGACCACATCTGGAACCAACTGCAGATGTGAACCCGACAAGATGGACAAGCCCACGACATCTGGGTCTTCGTCTCGAGCGCTGGCCACAATTTGCTCTGGTGTGAGGCGAATACCGCTGTACACCACTTCCATTCCAGCATCGCGTGCGGCGACCGCGATCTGCTCGGCGCCGTTGGAGTGGCCATCGAGGCCCGGCTTGGCGACGAGAAATCGTGGAGGACCACCAGGGATGGTGCGTACATAGTCCGCCACATCAGACAATGCATTGGTGCGACGACCCACGGCTGCGCCCACTCCAGTTGGTGCTCGGAATTCACCAAAGACTTCGCGGAGGACTTGCGACCACTCGCCAGTGGTGCCACCTGCTTCGGCCAACTCAATGGATGGTTCCATGATGTTGTCACCGTTGACAGCAGCGTCACGCAAGCGGTTTAGTGCTGCAGTCACACGAGTCGCATCGCGCTGTGAACGCCATTTCTCAACATCGGCAATCATTTCGGTTTCCACTGCAGGATCTACCACCAAGATGTTGCCTGGCGTTGCAAGCGGGCTCTCTTCAGATTCGGTGTAGGAGTTCACGCCAACAACAATTTGCTCTGACGATTCAATACGGCGTGTGCGTTCCGCCATGGAACGTACAAGACGACCCTTTAATTCATCCACTGCGTTGAAGGCGCCACCGAGTGACATAACTTCTTCAAATTCGGCCCATGCTGCATCGCGCAATTCTGCAGTGCGGCCCTCAATCACTTTTGAACCATCAAAGATGTCGTCGTATTCCAACAAGTCCGATTCAAAAGCGAGAACTTGTTGCATACGAAGTGACCACTGCTGGTCCCACGGACGTGGAAGACCAAGCGCTTCATTCCATGCTGGCAACTGAACACTTCGTGCGCGTGCCTTCTTGGACAAAGTGACGGCAAGCATTTCAAGAACAATGCGTTGCACGTTGTTTTCCGGTTGTGCTTCTGTGAGACCAAGTGAGTTCACCTGTACTCCATAACGGAAACGGCGAGCTTTTGCATCTTTCACGTTGTAACGCTCACGACCAATGCGATCCCAGAGTTCCGTGAAGGCGCGCATCTTGCATACTTCTTCCACAAAGCGAATACCGGCGTTGACGAAGAATGAAATTGAACCGAACACTTGGTCGAACTGTTCTGCGTCTACTTGACCACTGTCGCGTACTGCATCAAGAACATCAACTGCTGTTGCAAGTGAATAGGCAATCTCTTGAACAGGAGTAGCTCCTGCTTCTTGTAAGTGGTATGAGCACACATTCATGGGGTTCCACTTCGGTGCGTTTTGTGCACACCATGCCACCATGTCCACAATCAATCGCTTTGAAGGCGCCGGCGGGAAAATGTAAGTACCGCGCGACAGATATTCCTTCACGATGTCGTTCTGAGTGGTACCGCGAAGTTCTTGTGAGGACACGCCTTGTTCACGAGCATTTGCAACGTACAACGCGAGCATCCATGCAGCAGTTGCGTTGATGGTCATGGACGTGTTCATCTTCCCTGGCGGGATGGAGTGGAGAAGTGTTCGCATGTGACCGAGATGTGAAACGGGCACGCCCACCTTTCCCACTTCACCGCTAGCCAACACGTGGTCTGGGTCGTAGCCAGTTTGGGTGGGGAGGTCGAATGCAATCGACAGACCAGTTTGACCCTTCGCAAGGTTGGTGCGGTAGAGCTGGTTAGATGCTGCAGCGGTGGAGTGGCCCGAGTAGGTGCGCATTAACCATGGGTCATCACGGCGGGGAGTAGTTGCGTCTGTCACGGGTTAAGTATGGCAACGCAAGAGGTCGAAATACACCGACAAGGGCGCTATTCAGACGTCAGAAACTGCGTGCGAGAGGCGCTCGAGGTACTCGGTGCGAGGGATAGCGATACCACCAAGGCTGGCAAGGTGATCTGTCAGCCATTGCACGTCAAACAGCGTCATGCCATCGAGAATCATGAGCCGTACCAGATGAAACAGGGCCACTTTTGATGCGTCTGTTTCGGTGTGGAACATTGACTCACCAGCAAAGAACTGGTTAATGCGCACTCCGTACACTCCACCAACAAGTTCATTGCTGCCATTCCACACTTCAACACTGTGTGCATGACCGAGGTGATGAAGCCGTGTATACGCAGCGACGAATTCATCGTTAATCCAATTGCCATCGGTATGTGTGGTGGCGCACTTCGTCATCACTCCAACAAAGTCTGTGTTGACAGTGCATGTGAAACGTCGCGCACTTTTGCGAAGTGAACGTGATGCATGGAAATTGTGCAAGGGAATAATTCCGCGTTGCATAGGAGACCACCACCACAGATCATCATCGCTGTACATCGGGAACAACCCGTGTGCGTATGCGTAGAGCAACGTGTCTAGAGCCAGGTCTGCTCCCGGAATGATGAAATCCCGCTTCGGCCACTTTCGTGATTCGGGGAATTCCCAATTGCACTCGGTTGGCGTCTTCACGTCACCGAGACTATGGCTTAGTAGGTGTAGAAACCTTCGCCGCTCTTACGGCCCAACTTGCCGGCTGCAACGAGGCGGCGAAGAGTTGGAACCGCTGCATAGTTGGAGTCTGCGAACTCTGCGTACAGCGCATCGAGAATGGCTAACGATGTGTCAAGACCAACAAGGTCGAGCAGAGCAAATGGTCCCATGGGGAAATTACAGCCGCCCTTCATAGCGGTGTCGATGTCTTCCATGGATGCTGTGCCTGTTTCCCAAATGCGAATTGCATTGTTGAGGTAGGGGAAGAGCAGTGCGTTCACAATGAAGCCTGCACGGTCTTTCGCTTGGACGCCGTTCTTGCCGCACTTTGCAGTGAACTCATTTGCTGCGTTGATGGTGTCGTCCGATGCCGTGATGGGCCGAACCACTTCTACCAATGGCATTGCCGTTGCTGGGTTGAAGAAGTGAATGCCACACACCTTGTCTGGGCGACCAGTTGCCATTGCCATTTCAACAACAGGCAATGTGCTGGTGTTTGTTGCGAGAATTGCTGATGGCTTTACTGCTTTGTCCAGTTCGGCAAAAAGTGCCTTCTTCACATCGAGATCTTCCACGACTGATTCGATGACGAGGTCACAGTCGGCAAGGTCTGACACTTTGTCTGTTGCAGAAAGACGACCAAGAATTGCTGCCTTGTCGTCGGCGGTGATCTTCTCGCGCTGAACTTGCTTGTCGAGGCCCTTCTCAATGGAGGTGATCATTGCCTGTGCGGTGGCGGCGCTACGTGAGCGCACAATGACGGTGTAGCCAGCTTTTGCTGCAACTTCAGCCAAGCCAGAGCCCATGATGCCAGAGCCGCAAATTCCGATTGTCTTCATGTCAAACCTCCCAAATGAGTACCTGGCGAGGCTAACAACAGAGGTTGCGGTTGAAAGAACCGCGTCTCTTTACTTTTCAGTGATAGTGATGGAATTGACCGTGACAGTGCGGCTCGGGGCGCCACCAAGACCACTGTCGTCGGCTTCATGAAGAGCCATGATGGCCTTCGCTACGTCAAGGCCGCTGGAGATTTTCCCGAAGGTGACGTAGGTTCCTTGTGAATCGAGAAGCGATGCCTTTGGGCCAGTCACGAAGAAGAACTGTCCACCGCCGGAGTTTGGCTCTGAGCCACGTGCCATCACCAAGTCACCCTCGGAGTATGCGAACTTGCCGCCTTCATCAGGAATGCTGTATCCCGGGTTATCGGTGTTGTTCTTGCCACCACCTTGAATGATGTCGATGGATGGGTCTGTACGGAAGATGGTGGAGCCGTCGTAGTACTTGTAGCGAGCTAACGACACGAAGTTGTTGACGGTGCCGGGAACATTGCTCGTGTTCAGATCAACAACAATTTCGCCCTCAGACGTATCGAATGTGGCGACATATGACTTGGTCTCATCAATGCACTTCTTCATTGGCGAGGTGAAGTACATGACCTGTTCTTGCGAACCATCGATTGCTGGACAGTTTGTTTCGCCTTCAACGACCACCGCCGTATTCACAGAAGCGGACACACTCGGAGTTGTTTGCACCGAGGCTGAATCGTCGCCGCCTGCGAGTTGAGCGATGAAGAAGAGTGCCACCACGATGGCGGGGATGCCGACACCAAAGAGAATTCCGCGCTTGCGAACCTTGGTCATCTTTTGCTTGCGGATGCGCTCTTGACGGGCGCGTTCACGATTGGCTTTTTGTCTGGCTCTTTTATCTGTTCCCACGAAGTCGGCAGGCTAGTCGCACAGGGGTAGCCTTGACCAGTAGTGGCACTAATTGTTCAAAAATATGGCGGCACATCGGTCGCCGACCCCGATCGCATCAAGTCCGTGGCGGACCACGTGGCGTTCACCCGTCGTCATGGGAACGATGTGGTTGTTGTCGTGTCGGCCATGGGCAAAACCACCGACAATCTCCTCGGTTTGGCCAATGCGGTCTCCGACGTGCACCCCGGACGAGAGATGGACATGCTCCTCACCACGGGCGAACGCATCTCTATGGCCTTGTTGTCTATGGCTCTTGCGGGAGTTGGCGTGGAAGCGGTCAGTTTCACCGGTTCGCAGGTGGGCATCATTACTGACACCATTCACACCAAGGCGAAGATTCTTGAGGTGAAGGGCGACCGCGTCCGTAGCGCGTTGTCTGAAGGAAAAGTAGTTGTTGTCGCTGGCTTCCAAGGTGTGTCTACCGATTCTGAAATCACCACACTGGGTCGCGGCGGAAGCGATACCACCGCAGTTGCGCTGGCCGCTGCACTGAACGCCGACGTATGTGAGATCTACACCGATGTCACCGGAGTGTTCTCTGCCGATCCGCGCATCGCGCCACAAGCACGCAAGTTGTCGCATTTGCAATTCGACGAAATGTTGGAAATGGCAGGAGTGGGAAGCAAAGTTCTTGCACTTCGTTCAGTTGAATTCGCCCGTAATCACAATGTTCCTATTCATGTTCGTTCCAGTTTCACGTGGGAACACGGAACATGGGTCAGCACCGAAAAGTCACAAGGAGAAAACTCCATGGAAGAACCAATTATTTCTGGCGTCGTTCACGATGCCAGCGAATCAAAGGTCACTGTTCTTGGTGTTCCAGACCGCCCAGGTATCTCGGCGTCGTTGTTTGAAAACCTTGCGAATGCAAACATCAACGTAGACATGATTGTGCAGAACACATCTAAAGATGGTTTCACAGACATTTCTTTCACTGTGCCAAAGGCAGACATGAAGGTGGCTGAAGACATCGTGTCGCGCGTTGCCACAGAAATCAACGCGCAAGGAGTCTCACATGAGTCAGACATTGCAAAGGTGTCACTTGTTGGTGCAGGAATGAAGACCAG
>JBMTEX010000030.1:0-21343 GCA_049433485.1 Ilumatobacteraceae bacterium
AGCTGAATGTGGCGTAGGGCCGTGGGAAGTATCAATCGGTACCAGCAACTCGGGTTCCGTCACTGCGCACAACGGCCTCTTAGGCGGCGCAACATGGGCACGCATGGTGGAGGAAGCGCGTGCGGCCTCCGATCCGCGAGTATCTATTTCCGCGGCAGTTGATTTGGAGCCGGGCTGGGGCCCACCGGGGCAAGCGCGTTCATGGGTAGATGGATTCGTCCGAGCGTCGTCGTTGCGATTGTGGAATTTTGGTTCTGCAGATGGCTGCCCGCAGTCGGTATCGACAGATCTCACTTGCAATAATGGTTGGACAATCGATGACGTGCTGTGGGTGTCATCCCATGCGGGTCCCAATGTGTATGCCATGCCGCAGATACATACTCAAAGTGGGTCACAATCGCGTCAGTGGGCGGTATTGGCCGCTCGGGCGGCTTCAATGTCGTTGCCTATTCGGTTGGGGGCAATCACCGTTCAAACTGCTGCCTGTAGCCAGGTGCGTGGCGGGTGCCCCAAGACTGGCATTTCTGCGTGGGATGGTTGGTCCCAATTACGTCGTGCAGTCGACGCGATTCCAGGGGCAATTGGTACGCCAATTGGTGCACCGATGGATATTCGATGGGGATGGGCGAATGGATTTGTCATTCCGCCAGCCACCACCACCACAACAACCACAACAACCACAACCACAACCACAACGACGACTACTACAACCACAACAACTACAACAACCACAACCTCGACTACGTCAACAACGGTGCCCATCAATCCGCCATCAACATAAACAAAACGGGCCCGCCCTCATGTGAGGACGGGCCCGTTTCTAAAAGCGGTATTACAGCTGAAGGCTCTTAATCTCGAGGAATTCCTCGAAACCGTACTCGCCCAATTCGCGACCAACACCTGATTGCTTGTAGCCACCGAACGGTGCATTCGGGTTGAACGCGCCGCCATTAACGGTGACTTGGCCAGTACGCAAGCGGCGTGCTATCGCGATGCCCGTTTCTTTGTCCTTTGCAAACACTGCACCGGCCAAGCCGTACACGGTGTCATTGGCAATTTCAACAGCATCGTCAATGGTGTCGTACGGAATGATGGAGAGAACCGGTCCGAAGATTTCTTCTTGGGCAATTGTCATATCGTTGCGCACTTCCGAGAACACGGTTGGCTTCACGTAGTAGCCAGTATCAAGTCCGTCTGGGGCTCCTGTTCCACCTGCAATCAACTTCGCGCCTTCTTCAATTCCCTTGTTGATGTACATCAGTACGCGATCACGCTGTGCTGCTGAAGCGAGCGGTCCAACGTTTGTTCCTTCGGCGAATGGGTCTCCAACCTTGATGTTCCCTGCGACGGATGCAGCAAGTTCTTCTGCTTTTGCAAGCTTTGAGCGTGGCACCAACATGCGGCTCAAGAGTGAGCATGTTTGACCACTGTTGAGGAAGGCCTGACCGGTGCCACCCATGATGGCCTTTGCGAAGGTTTCGTCATCGAGATCGTCACAGATGATGTTTGCGCTCTTGCCACCAAGTTCGAGTGCAACCTTCTTGATGGTCTCTGCACCCACTTGCATGACTCGCTTACCGGCACGTGTGGAACCGGTGAATGAAATCATGTCTATGTTGGGGCTAGCAGCAATTGCTTCACCAACAACAGGTCCTGTTCCTGTGACCAAGTTGAACACGCCTGCCGGTAATCCAACTTCGTGAATTATTTCGGCAAGCATGAAGGCATCAATTGGTGCAACTTCGCTTGGCTTCAGCACAACGGTGCAACCTGCGGCCATTGCGAATGCCACTTTCGCTGCGATTTGGTGCAGTGGATAGTTCCACGGTGTGATGCACCCAACAACACCGATTGGCTCGCGCACCACGAGTGAGTTTCCAATTTCCTTGGAGAAGTTGAATGATTCAGCGAGTGCCGCGGCCTGCTTGAACGAGTTAATGGGAATGCCAACCTGGATGATGTTGGACAATGGCTTGGCCATGCCGGTCTCGCGTGTAATTGCAGAAGCAATTTCGTCAAGGCGTCCGCCCAGCGCATCACCAATGCGGTTCATGTACTTTGCACGCTCTTCTTTTGGAAGGGTGCTCCACGATTCAAATGCGGCCTTGGCTGCTGCAGCTGCTTTTGCGACATCGCCGGCTGTGCCATCTGGAATGGTTGCCATGACTTGCTCGGTCAATGAGTCGAACACGGAAATGGCGGAGGTGCCCTCGGAGGCAACCCATTGCCCATTGATATAGAT
The DNA here is from genome assembly GCA_049433485.1 of Ilumatobacteraceae bacterium. Taxonomy (GTDB): domain Bacteria; phylum Actinomycetota; class Acidimicrobiia; order Acidimicrobiales; family Ilumatobacteraceae; genus UBA2093. Next base: position 2,243 of record JBMTEX010000030.1, read on the forward strand.
CTTGTCGTAGGTAGTCATCGTTTTCCTCTTTTAAGTACCCGCGGTGTGGGTGACCTCCACGCTAGGCGAATGAACGAGTTCCCCTTGTAGTGGATGCTTTCGATGGAGGTGAAAATATGTCATCATTGAGATGGTGAGTCGTAAGACAAATCAAAAGGGAGGCAAAATGAGAGTGGCTAAGCGAGTATCAATTGCAGTTATTGCAGTGACGGCATTGGCGTCGTGTGGGGCGGACCCATCCAGCCAGCCTGGTGTCGATACTGATGATAAGGAGTCCAACAAGATTGTGGGACAAGTCTCTGAGTGGAAAGTTGAAGTGAGTGCCAGCAAGGCGAAGGCAGGTGAAGTCATCTTCGCAATTGCAAATTACGGAACCATTAGCCATGAATTTCTTGTGGCGAAGACGTCATTTGAACCCGGGAAGATTCCACTGGGCCAGAACAACAGGTTCGATGAGGAGCTTGAAGGAATTGAAGTCATTGACGAAATTCCTGAATGGCCAGTCAATGAGGCCAAGGTTTTAAAGATTGATCTTGAGCCTGGTACATACGAATTGCTGTGCAACATTGAAGGGCATTATGCAAATGGGATGTATCACACCTTCATCGTTGAGTGATTAGCCGCTAGGCGAGGATAAAACCTTCATAGCCGTTGCGCACCACTTCGTTGCACTTCTCAACGTACGTCGGAAAGCCGATAAGAGGCATAAAGACTCGTGGCTTACCTGGAACGTTTGCGCCGAGATACCAACTGTTGCACGATGGATACAAAGTCATATCTGCAACCGCATTCACAAAGGCCACCCATGCCGACTGAGATTCTTCGGTGGTCTCAATGGTGGTTACTCCTGTTGACGACATATGTGAGATGCAGTCAGAGATCCACTCCACATGTTGTTCGATGGACATAATCATGTTGGTCAGCACCGATGGGCTGCCGGGTCCAGACACCATGAACATGTTGGGGAAACCGGCTGTATTCAGGCCAAGGTAGGTAGTAGGGCCAGCGTGCCAGGCTTCGCTGAGCGCAACATTGTTTCGCCCGCGAATGTCAATCTTTAATAACGAACCTGTCATGGCATCAAAACCCGTGGCGTACACCAGTACATCAAATGTGTGTTCCACACCGTTGACGACCAGTCCGTGATTCGTGATTCGTTCAATGGGATATGTGTCAACTGGTACAAGCGACACGTTTGACCTATTGAATGTCTCGTAGTAGTTCGTATCGAGGCACAAACGTTTGCAGCCGATGACCTGTTGTGGCATTAGAGCTTCTGCCGTTGCTGGGTCTTGCACGATTGTTCGAATTTTCTCGCGTACAAATTCTGCAACCGTGGTGTTGGCTTCATGCTTCAGCAAGAAGTCGTTGTACGAGGACAAGAATCCGAATCCACCTTTCTGCCAGCGGCGCTCAAACTCTGCGCGTCGCTCGATGTCCGTGGCTTCAAGTGCGGATGAATCGCCACGCTCAATATTCGATCCGAATGCTCCAGTTTGAAGTCGGTTAGCGTCTCGGAAACTCTTGTAGTTCTGCTTGACACGCTTCACGTAATCGGTATCAATGGCATCGTTACGTGCAGGGATAGAGAATGATGCTGTGCGTTGAAACACCGTGAGGTGGTCTGCTTGTTCTGCAATGAGTGGAATACTTTGAATGGCGGACGAGCCGGTTCCTATAAGTCCCACAGTCTGGTTAGTGAAATCAACACCGTCGTGTGGCCATTCACCAGTGTGATACGTGTCGCCTTCGAATAGTTCTGCTCCTTCAAATTTTGGTTTATTGGCGGATGAGAGGCAACCTGTTGCAAACACAATGAATTGTGATCGCACGACATCTCCTCTGTCGGTTGTGGTGAGCCATGTAGACGTTGATTCATCGAAATGTGCGGAAAGTACTCGGGTGGAGAACTGAATGTCGTCGCGTAAGCCAAAACGGTCTGCCACATGTTGCGCGTACTTCAGAATCTCTGGCTGGGCGGCATAACGCTCGGTCCATTCCCATTCCTGTTGCAAATCTTCGTCAAAACTGTAGGAATACTCAACGCTTTCAATGTCGCAGCGTGCTCCTGGGTATCGATTCCAATACCACGTTCCGCCTACATCGGTTCCGGCTTCAAAGACGCGAACACTCTTGCCCATCTGTCGCGCTTTCACAATGGTGTACATGCCGGCGAAACCGGCGCCCACTACACAGATGTCTACTGTTTGCTCCACAATGCCCCCTCGTGGTCTGCAGCCAAACTTACTCGCTCCGAAGTAGTACTAATCCAGATGGAGAAAGACCGCTAGGTGTCACTGATAGGTGTGGGCCAGTTTTTTGCACAAGGACGCACGACAAGTCGTCAAGAGTGACCACGCCTTTAACTCGAATCACGGAGTGATCGAGTTGGTGGAGAAAAGAATGGAGTTCGTCCAAGGTGGGTGGGGCGGAAAAGTGATGAACGTGTCCACGGATGGAATGGTCAATGGACGGCAACGGTGTTGCCGAAGAGATGGTTGAGGTTGCGGTCACCATGTGTGTCAGTACATCAGGTGTTGCATTTATCACCGCGGTACCGGGTGCTAACTCATGAAGTAACTGACGAAGGTCAGCAAGGTCTTGTTCCTCGACTAATTCTGATTTAGTGATGGCCAGCACATGGGCAGATTCAATCTGACGCTCAAATGTCTTCTTCAAGATTGCTTTTTGAAATGTTGATAACGCCTGAAGGGCATCAACAAGCACAAGAATGCCCGCATTTGTTAGCCCGCCAATGTGTGAATAAGCAGCGACAGTTGCAGGGTCAGATACGCCACTTGTTTCAATCACAATCACCTCTGGTTGCGTTGGTCTATCAAGAATGCTGAACAGTGTGTCGGCCAGAGTTTCGCCAATAGTGCAACAAATGCATCCGTTAGTCAGTTCCAATGTGTCTGACGAAAATTGAGAAATGAGTGAGGCATCAATATTGATGTCGCCAAAGTCATTCACAATGATGGCTGCATTGCGAAGTCCGTTCTGCAAACAGTGGTTAATGAGGGTTGTTTTTCCTGCGCCGAGATAGCCACCAATGATGACCACCGGAATTGGTGACGCAGAAGTCATGGTGTCTATGGACGCGGTTGGGGAACTCCACCAAGAACGGTTCCCCACACATTGATGTCTTTGATGGATTCTGGGGCAACCGCATACGGATCGTCATCCAGCACTGTCATGTCGGCAAATTTTCCAACTTCAAGTGATCCAACCAGATGATCCATGTGTAGTTGGTATGCGGCGTCGATGGTCACCGCATGGAATGCGCGGTCCACACTGATACGTTCGTTTTCGCCAAGTATTTGCCCAGATGCAGTCATGCGGTTCACGGCACACCACATGGTGTGGAGATGACCTGGGGGAGTGACAGGTGCATCGGTATGGAACGAGTAGGAGAGACCAATACGGTCGGCGCTTGCACACGGATTCATTCCGTGCGCCCGGTCGGGACCCACGGTGACATCGCGATGTTGGTCGCCCCAATAGAAAACATGGTTCACAAAGAAGTTGGCGCACATTCCTAAATTGCGAGCTTTCTTCATTTGAGCTTGTGTAATCAATTGGGCGTGTGTGGCCGTATGGCGGTGGTCTAACCACGGTGTTTCGCGCAGCAAGGTTTCAATCGCGTCGATGAAGACGCCAGATGTGGCACTGCCATTGCAATGACAATGGATGCCGATGCCGGCCTCATGGAATGGTCGAAGGAAGTCAACAACTTGTTCAGGTGGGAACAGAAATTGTCCATGGTCGTCTCCCGTGAAATAGGCAGGCCATTCAATGACGGCCGTGAAACCTTGAATTGATCCATCCAAAACCATCTTGACGATAGGGAAGTGGAGTTTGTCGTTTGACTTTGTTTGGGCAGCCAGAACCTTTACTGCTGACTCCGCCATGTCTCCGGCGTTTCCGATGACACGTGATGCTGACACCACGCGAACTGGAAAATCCTCAGCTTGAGTTGCTGTGGAGCTTTCTTCAAATGCTTTCTCGCTGAGATGAAGAAGCGCACCGAGGTCTGTTGCTGTGGTGATTCCTGCATTGCGCATCGACCGTGCAAAATGCTCCAACACATCTGGCGCTGCAACAATCCGCCCCACATATCGATATTCGTCGGTCGCTAGCGCCATTGCGGGTGGTTCACGAAGTTCGCCAGTGGGTTGTCCGTCGTCATCGAATCCAACCCCAGGTGCTGGGTGACCAGGACCAATGTTGTACTTGTCGAGAATGAACGAGTTAACGGTGGCAAGGTGTCCGCTCGCATGAAATACGAACACTGGATGCTCGGTGGTGGCCGCGTCTAGATGAACTCGCGATAGACGTTCGGTATCCATATAAATAGGGTCAAACCCAGACACCACAATTGGCTCTCCTGGTGGCGTGGATTCAGCAATGGCCGCAATTCGTCGGGTGAGATCCTCGGTGGACTTGAGGCCGTCCACCCATTCTCCATTTGGCATCAAGCGGCCAAACCATCCCACATAAGGAATGTGGGCATACATGCCGTTCATGACATGAGAGTGAGCTTCAACAAATCCAGCAGTGAGAACTTTGTCTGCAAAGCGAGTATCGACGTTTGTGATTCCCCATGACATGCATTCGTCAAGGGTTCCAACACACAGCACTTTCCCATCACGAATTGCAATTGCTGTTCCAGTGGGGCGCGAAGGGTTAGCAGTACGAATCAGTCGGGCTGTATAGATGACATCGGTGGAAACCGACGAAGTATTTGTAGGCACGGTTCCAGTCTTGCCGACTAGAACGGCGTTTTAGTAACTGCGCGCAGGCTTCTTGCGTCCACCGGATGCGTTACCGCGGGGACCTGGGCGTGAGGTCTTTCCGGCACCACGTGGGCCACCAGGGGAGCGGTCGTCACGACGTGGGCGATCGTCGCGGCCACGTGCCGGACGGTCATCGCGTGAGCGCGGTGCGCGGTCGTCGCGCTTGTTATCGCGGTCGAAACGTGGACGATCATCACGACCGCGAGGGGCGCGGTCGTCACGATCAAAACGAGGGCGATCATCGCGTGCTGGTCGATCATCGGGGCGGAACTCGCGATTACGGAATTCGCCACCGCCACGAGGCGCACGATCGTCACGGCGACCACGTGGGCGGTCGTCGCGGTCGAAACGTGGACGATCATCACGACGGTCATCGCGTGAACGTGGGCCGCGATCATCGCGGTCGCGGTATTCGCGGCGTGGGCCACCAGAGCGTCCACCTTGACGACGTGGGCCACCGCGTGAGCCGCCACGATTCTGTGGTCGACGCTCTTCGATATCTGGCATCTCGCGCTTCGTGCGTTCGCCTGGTGCAATGTCAGTGAGGATGTCGTCGCCAAGAACAACTGTCTTGGTGATGGGGTCAATCCCCGCATCGCGTGCAAGACGCTTCACATGGCGACGCATGTTCTCGGTCACCATGGTGACAACAGTTCCTTCTGCGCCGGCACGTGCAGTACGGCCTGATCGGTGGAGAAATGCCTTGTGCTCTTCTGGTGGATCGGCGTGAATCACGACTGCGATGTCGTCCACGTGGATACCTCGTGCAGCAATGTCTGTTGCAACGAGTGTGTCTACTTTTCCGCTGGAGAGTGCTGCAAGGTTGCGTGCACGAACTGCTTGAGACAAGTCGCCATGCAATTCAACGCTCGGTACACCAGCGTGTACCAGTGCGGCAGTGAGTTTGCGTGCGCCGTGCTTGGTGCGTGTGAAGACGAGAGACCGACCAGGTGCTGAGCACAAGTCGGCAATGATGTCGAAACGATTTCCTTGGGTGACTTGAAAGAAGTAATGAGTCATTGCTGCTTCATCGTCTTCGTTCGATTCCACTTCGTGGGTGACGGGGTTGCTGAGGAACTTGCGAACAAGTTTGTCAATGCCGCGGTCGAGTGTTGCTGAAAACAGTAAGCGCTGACCTTCGCGAGGAGTCTTTTCAAGAATGCGCGTGACGTGTTCAAGGAAACCAAGTTCGGCCATGTGGTCTGCTTCGTCCAAGATGGTGACTTCAACAGCATCAAGTTCAATCTGGCCAGATTCCATCAAGTCAATAAAACGACCTGGGCAGGCAACAACAATGTCGACACCGTTGCGCATTGCATTGATTTGTCCGTTGTAGCTCACGCCGCCGTACACAGTTGCGGTGCGCATTCCGAGTGCATCGGCAAGAGGAATGAGAACATCGCGAACCTGGTTTGCTAGTTCACGGGTGGGCACCAAAATCACAGCACGCGGGCGGTAGCGGTCTCGATGGTTGCCGCTGTTGTGCAAACGGGTGAGCATCGGAAGACAGAACGCGAGGGTCTTGCCAGATCCCGTGCGGCCGCGGCCGAGAGTGTCACGACCAGACAATGCGTCTGCGATGGTGGCCTGCTGGATGGGGAAGGGGCTGATAATTCCTTGATGGGCAAGCTCATCTACCAGGGGCGTGGGCAGGCCAAGGTCAGCAAAAGTAACAGGACGGGGGTCCATGGGGGTATCTCCCTTGTAAGGGCCATAGATACCGGTTTGTACCCATGGACAAATGAATGAGTTTCCACCGTACAACAGAACCTGTGGAAAACCTAGGGATACTCCAAGATTTCTTGGAAAGTGATGGCGCCTGGCCAGAACTACTGGTGAATGGTGACCTTGATTGCAGCATCGCCGGCGGTGCTGCCTTTGCCGAGAAGCTTTTTGACCACGGACATCACGCCTAGCAACTTCACACCAATGCTGTACTTCTGGGCGACGAGTTGTGCGACTTCCTTCGATTGCTCATCGTTCAGAAGAACTGCGCTGCCGAGATGTGTGGTTGCGCCTTCGGAAACTTTTCCGCGCATGTCGCACACAGTGAGTGTGGCGCGTGCATCATTCTTGATGCGTCGAACTTTGTATGCGGTGGGGTCAGTCGTGAATGCGTAACCACCGTCATACGGCACCACCCAGACTGGAGTGGCAATCGGTGTTCCGTCTTTTTTGTACGTGACGAACGAAACGTATTTGGCTGAATCGAGATCTGCGGACATGCGATTCCCTTAGCGAATAAGTCGAATTGGTCGGGGTGGGGAGACTTGAACTCCCGGCCTCCTGGTCCCAAACCAGGCACGCTACCAACTGCGCCACACCCCGTGGTGTCCGTCATACGCTATCGGTGACGGACAAATCTGAGAACTATTTGGCTCGTTTTGCTTCTCGCGCCAATCGTTTTGCGGTACGTCCAATTGGCTCTAGGTGGCGGTGGTCGAGGTCACCAATTTCTTGACCGTTTGAAAACAGGACTCGGTAACGAAGCCAGTTGAAGCCGTTGGCCAAGATGACTTTGCCCTCTGTTCCCTCGGGTGCGCCATCAATTCCGTCTTTCGCAACGACTTTGTCGCCGACTCTCAGGTTGATCTGGCCCTGGTGGGGGTTGGCGAGAGCGTGTGGCTTCCAAAGCGTCATGTCTCCATTATTGCGGGAAAGTGAGCATGGAAGGCGAACCGATACACTCCGAACCCTGTGAAAAGCACTCTCGAAGCCCTAGAAGGCAACATGGTCAAGCTCTCCATTGAGGTTGACGAGGCCGAATTTGACCGCAATATCGACGCCGCGTTCCGCAAGATCGCCCGTGAAGTACGCCTGCCTGGGTTCCGCCCTGGCAAGGCACCACGCAAGATTTTGGAAGCACGTATTGGTATCGACGCCGCTCGTGGACAGGCACTGCAAGACGCCATCCCCGAATATCTCAGCAAGGCCGTGCGTGAACACAATGTCGATCTCATTGCACAACCGCAGGTCAACTTGTTGAACAACAACGAGCCAGCTGACGAAGGTGTCACGGAAATTCCACCGTTTGAATACCCAGTGAAGTTTGAAGCTGTCTGTGAGGTTCGTCCAGAAATTCAAGTTCCTGGATACGCGGGTTTGCGCGTTGAATTGGTGAATCCATCGTTGTCAGACGAAGAGCTCGACGAAGCAATCGCGACAGAACGTCGCCGCTTTGGTTCACTTGTCGATGTTGATCGTCCAGCGGCAGTTGGCGACAACGTTGTCAGCGACCTTGAGGGCACGCGTAACGGTGAACCAGTTCCCGGATTGAACGTCGACGAATGGACCTATGAAGTTGGTCGCGGTTGGGTTGCGCCTGGGTTTGATGATCATCTCACTGGCGCAAAGAAGGGCGACACCCTTACTTTCTCTGCAGTTCCAAATGGCACCGAAGAATCAGCAGATTTCAGCATCACCGTGAATCGCGTCCAGGAACTTGACGTTCCTGAGCTCACCGATGCATGGGTGGCAGAGAATATTGCAGACGCAGACAACATTGAAGAATGGAAAACAGCTTTGCGCGCTCGCTATGAAGAGATGCGCATGAACCAAATGCGTCGTACTGTTGTCGACCGCCTCACCGACGAGTTGGAAAAGCTTGTTGAAATCGAAGCACCTGAAGCAATGGTTAATAACGACCTTCAAGCTCGAGTACAAAACACGTTGCAGCAATTCCAAGCACAAGGTATTGCTCTCGATCAGTGGTTGTCAGCAACCGGCCAAGATGCCGACTCATTCATTGCTGGAATGAAGACCCAGTCTGAGAAAGCAGTGAAGGTCGACCTTGCGTTGCGTGCCGTCGCTCTAGCTGAAAACCTCACCGTGACCGAGGAAGACTTAGAAGCCGAGTTCGAGCAGATCGGAATTCGTGTTGGTGAAAAGACCGCAAAGGTTCGCCGTGCATACGAGCAGAACGATGCAGTCGTTGACTTGGCATCCCAAATGCAGAAGTCAAAGGCCCTTGAATGGCTCCTCCATAACGTCACCTACGTAGACCAAAATGGAAACGAGTTGAGCACCGATACTGTGCTCGGTGAACACGATCACGATCACGACCATGACCACGAGGGTCATGACCACGACTAGTCAAGGATTCGCGCAATGAATTTTCAGAATTACTACGTTCCAAACGTCACGGAGACAACAAGCCGTGGCGAGCGCGTGTACGACTTGTACTCACGTTTGCTGAAAGAAAACATCATCTTTCTTGGGACGCCAATTGATGACACCATCGCGAATCTCATCTGCGCGCAGTTAATTCACTTGGAAAGCGAAAATCCAGACCGCGACATCAACATCTACATCAACAGCCCTGGTGGCGACATCAACTCGCTGTTCGCCATCTACGACACCATGCAGTTCATCAAGAACGACATCGCCACGATTTGTCTCGGTCAGGCTGCGTCAGCAGCGGCTGTTCTCCTGGCAGCCGGCACCAAAGGTAAGCGTTTGGCTCTGCCACACAGCCGGGTTCTCTTGCACCAACCATATGGCCAGGTGGGCTACGGACAGGTCACCGACCTTGAAATTGCCGCAAAAGAAATCCTTCGCATGCGCGATCTCCTCGAGGAAATCCTTGCCTCGCATACAGGACAGACCATTGAGCGCATCCATGCCGACACAGACCGTGACTTCGTATTGGAAGCACAAGAGGCCCTCGAGTATGGCATTATCGATGATGTGATTTCTTCACGTCAGCTTGCGGACCGCTCAGGTCCAATTCGCTGATTCACATCTCGAGGGAGGGCCTTCGTGGCCAAATTTACAGACACCGGTGAACTTCTGAAGTGTTCGTTCTGTGGTAAGTCACAGAAGCAAGTCAAGAAGCTCATTGCTGGCCCTGGTGTGTACATCTGTGATGAATGCATCGAGCTCTGTAACGAGATTATTGAAGAAGAAGTTGGCGAGCGTTCTGACGTTCATTTCGACTCATTGCCAACGCCTGTCGAAACTCGTGCCTTCCTCGACGAATATGTCGTTGGTCAAGATCGCGCAAAGAAGGTCTTGTCTGTTGCTGTTTTCCATCATTACCGTCGATTGCAATATCTGCAGCAAAACACGGGCATTCGTCGTGATGATGTGGAATTGCAAAAGAGCAACATCCTCATGCTTGGTCCAACAGGTTGCGGCAAAACTCATCTCGCCCAGACGCTTGCTCGCATGTTGAATGTTCCGTTTGCGGTTGCTGATGCAACTGCGTTAACCGAAGCCGGTTACGTCGGCGAAGACGTAGAGAACATTCTTCTTAAGTTGTTGCAGGCGGCCGACTTCGACGTCAAACGTGCAGAACAGGGAATTGTCTACATCGACGAGATCGACAAAGTGGCTCGTAAAGCTGAGAACCCCAGCATCACGCGTGACGTGTCTGGCGAAGGCGTGCAACAAGCATTGTTGAAAATTCTGGAAGGAACCGTTGCGTCTGTCCCGCCACAAGGTGGTCGCAAGCATCCTCACCAAGAGTTCATTCAGATTGACACCACGAATGTGTTGTTTATTTGTGGCGGCGCATTCTCTGGTCTTGAACAAATTATTGAACAACGCATTGGTCATAAGGGTGTTGGTTTCCATGCCACAGTGGAATCCAAAGCAGACAAAGATCCGGGCGAACTCTTTGCGCAGGTATTGCCAGAAGACTTGTTGAAGTTCGGGATGATTCCTGAATTCATTGGCCGTTTGCCAATGGTTGGAGCGGTTCATGCGCTCGATAAGCCAGCACTGATGAGCATTCTCACCGAACCAAAGAATGCGTTAGTGAAGCAATACATCAAGATTTTTGAATTCGACAATGTTGAACTTGAAATCACCGATGATGCCTTGGAAGCAATTGCAGATTTGGCACTTACTCGCGGTACTGGTGCGCGCGGTTTGCGCGCCATCTTGGAAGAGACATTGCTGGACGTCATGTATGAGGTTCCCGGACGAACCGATATCGCCAAAGTCGTTGTCACTGCTGAGTGCGTCACAGACAAAGTGATGCCCGATCTTGTGTCAAAGGGCGCGGTTCGCACACCGCGTCAGCGTCGCGCCGCATCCTGAGGACCACATGAATTTCGAAGAAGCGCTCACATACTTAGATGAGCACGCCTCTTATGAAAAGACCGGCCGTATCACGGAACCGTCCATTGCCAACATCGAACAATTGTTGGCGGTCTTAGGTGAACCGCATCGTGACTATCGAGTTATTCACGTCACGGGAACAAATGGAAAAGGTTCCACGTCTCAAATCATCACAAAATTGTTGATGGCTCATGGACTTAAAGTGGGCACATATTGCAGCCCTCACCTCGAGAGTGTGCGCGAGCGAATTCTTGTGAATGGTGAACCCATTCATGAAGAAGATTTCGCAGAATCTGTTGCGGCAATCGCGAATGCTGAAGGAATCTCCGGGGTTCGCCCCACGTATTTTGAAATTATGACGGCAGCCGCATTCCGTTGGTTTTCAGACGATGCGGTGGAAGTTGCAGTTGTTGAAGTGGGAATGCTGGGTCGATGGGATGCAACAAATGTTGTGTCGCCAGATGTTTCGGTGGTTACCAATATTGCGCTCGACCATACGGAATTTGCTGGTCCCACTCTGGAACACATCGCCATCGAGAAGGCCGGCATTATCAAGCCCGAGAGCATCGCAATTATTGGCGAGACACGTGAGTCGCTGCGACACATTTTTGAAGACGAACCGAATGCAGGAATCTCATTTCGTCGTGAACATTTCGATGTGGTGGAAAATCATTTGGCACTAGGTGGTCGTTCTTTGCATGTTCGTACCAGTCATGCTGACTACATCGATTTGTTCTTACCGCTGCATGGGTGGCACCAGGGCGAGAACACTGCAGTTGCAATTGCCGCGACGGAAGCTTTCTTTGGTGGGGCACTAGATCGAGACACGTTGATGGAAGGTTTGGCCACGGTCACCATGCCGGGTCGCTTCGAAGTGGTGGGTCACCAGCCACTAGTCATTCTCGATGGAGCACACAATGCTGCCGGTGCCGATGTGTGCTCCAGTGTGTTTTTCGACGACTTTGACCCACATGGCCGTCGCATTCTCATTGTTGGGGCGCTCGGTGGACGAGACCTCACAGACACTTTGTCAGCATTGAAAGCAGACGAGTTTGAAATGGTCATTTGTTGTACCGCGCCATCACCGCGCGCTCGCCAAGCCCGTGAGATTGCAAACGTTGCCTTAGAAATAGGATGCGCCAACGTTCAGGCCGTGGACACAGTGGAGCGGGCTTGTGACATGGCCCTGGCCGATGCCACCGGCGACGACGCCATCTTGATTGCGGGCTCTCTCTATGTGGTGGGCAGCGCCCGTTCACATTTGCGCAAAGTGCTTCCGTAGAGGGATTCCCCTGAATGGGAGCCCTATTTGGCGCCCAGCCCGTAGCCTGTCGGAATGTCTAATCGCACCCTCGTCCTCCTGAAGCCTGATGCTGTCGAACGCGGTCTCGTCGGCGCCATTTTGTCCCGTTTTGAAAACAAGGGCCTCCGTCTCGTTGCCATGGAACTGCGCACCCTCGACGCTGCCATCTTGGAGCGTCATTATGAAGAGCATGTGGGCAAAGGCTTTTATGGCGAACTTGTTCAGTTCATGGCGCGCGGTCCAGTGGTCGCCTTGGCAGTGGAAGGACCAGAAGATACATGGGAAATTGTCCGCACCATGATGGGCGCCACAAACCCAGCGAAGTCGGCGCCCGGCACCATTCGTGGTGATTTCGGAACCTTGTTCACCGAAAATCTTGTCCATGGCAGCGATTCAGCAGAATCTGCGGCCCGCGAGCTTGGAATCTTCTTCCCCGCTCTCTAAGGCGAGGGTCGTTACCATTTCCACAGACCACGTGGTTCGCCAGGTGGTCGGGGAGAGTTCTCATGAGTCGCAATAACCCATTGGCAATTGGTCGTGATATTGCCATCGACCTCGGAACGGCGAACACGCTCGTCTATGTACGTGGTCAGGGTGTTGTTCTCAATGAGCCGTCAGTCGTTGCCATCGACATGCGCGATGGCCGCCCTGTTGCGGTGGGTTGGGAAGCCAAGCGAATGCTTGGCCGTACACCCAAGAACATCGAAGTGATTCGTCCGCTAAAAGATGGCGTTATTGCAGACTTTGATGTCTGCGAAAAGATGTTGCGCTACTTCATTCAGCGCATCACCACCAGTCGTTGGAGTAAGCCACGCATGGTCATTTGCGTGCCGTCGGGAATTACTGGTGTGGAACAGCGTGCGGTGCAAGATGCGGCGGAGTATGCAGGTGCACGGCGCCCGGTTCACATCATTGAAGAACCCATGGCTGCTGCCATTGGTGCAGATCTTCCAGTGCATGAACCAAGCGGCAACATGATTGTTGACATTGGTGGCGGCACCACAGAAGTAGCTGTTATTTCTCTGGGTGGAATCGTTGTTGCTCAAAGCGTTCGCGTTGCTGGAGACGAACTAGACGATGCAATCGTTGCGTATGTTCGCACCGAATTTGGTCTAGACATTGGTGTCAATACCGCCGAGGAAATCAAGATTCAAATGGCGTCAGCATGGCCCTTATCGCAAGAACTCACGGCAGATGTTGGGGGTCGAGACACGGTCACTGGATTGCCACGCACTATTGAGATCACGTCAGACCAGGTGCGCGATGCCATCGCTGAACCAGTTGCTGCAATGATTGACGCCGTGAAGTCAACTCTCGACAGAACACCACCAGAATTGGCCGCGGACATCATGGACAGAGGTATTTATCTATCCGGAGGTGGGGCACTACTTACTGGTCTCACTCAGCGAATTCACCATGAAACAGGCATGCCTTGTTATGTGGCTCCAGATCCGTTGTACGCGGTTGCTATTGGTTCAGGTCGCGCACTTGAAAACATCGAAGCAATGCGCGGAATGATGTCCTCTCCAGGACTCGACCAGTCGTAGACGTATTTCCGTGATGGGTTCAACCTTTACACGGCGACGAGCAATCTTGCTGCTCACGCTGACGTCTGTATTGCTCATCACACTTGACTTACGTGGAAGTTCCGTGGTGAACGGAGTTCGGTCTGCGTTCGGAACGCTGTTCCGCCCCATAGAGAGCGCAACACGAGTAGTGACAAGACCAATTCAAAATACGTGGCATGGGATTACTCATTACAACGATGTCGTTGAAGAAAATCGCAGACTGCGCGACTTGGTGGCATACGGACAAGGTGCGAACATCGCCGCTATCGCAACCGTGCGAGAAGCGCAAGAGCTGTTGGCGTTGAACGGTTTGCCTACCTTGGCAGGAATTTCATCCTGTACTGCTCAAGTGGTGGGTCAATCGCCATCAAACTTTTCTCAGACCGTAGAGATCAACCGTGGATCTGAATGCGGCATCAAAGTAGGCATGCCCGTGCTGAACGCTGCAGGAATGATTGGAAAAATCACCAACGTGTACAACAAGCGATCCGTTGTTATGTTGCTAACAGACCCCGCGTATTCGTTGTCAGTAAAAGTGGTCAATACACCACCAACAACGACCACTACCAGCATTCCTGGTTCGACCAGTGATTCCACCACTACAACTACAACCACCACGACTACCACAACAACGGTGCCGCGTACTACCACAACGACCATCAAGGGGTTCACGCCAGGTTCCACTCTTCCAGTGACTACTTCATCTCTTGGTCCCGGCATTACATCACCCACGGGCGCAGCGGGGCCAAATCAGCCAGGGCAAAACACAAATACGCAAATCACTGTTCCACCCGGAGCAGATTTACCGTTGCGCGAAACTGGCGCGTTAGAGGGGCGAGGACTTGCGAAAAATCCGGTGGTTCGATTCATTGAGAATCAACCACGTTTCGGTGCAGTTGCTATTGGGTCACCGGTCATTACTGCAGGTGGCGCAACATCTCTTGCTCCGCCAGACATTGTGGTGGGAACGGTCAGCAAAGTGGTCAAGCGACCAGGAACCTTGGGACCAATTCTTGAGGTGAAATTGTCGGCCACTCTCACCAATCTCAACTTCGTACGCGTGTTGTTGTATCAACCAATTACAGAGCGTCCTGCGGAGCCGTAATGGAAGCACTCTTTCAGTTTGCTGAAAACCGATACACGCGTCTGGTGCTGGTTGGTTTGCTATTTCTCTCCTTGCAGACAACCATCTTCAATGAGATGCGTCCTTTCAATGTGTGTCTGCAGGTCATGTTGCTACTGGCTGCATCGTGTGGTCTTGCGAAAGGCTCTTCCACAGGAGCTGTCGCAGGTTTCATCGTTGGCCTGTTGTACGACTTTGTTCTTACAACTCCTCTGGGGTTGTGCGCAGCTGTTTTTGCTTTAGTGGCATATCTGGCAGGACTTGCTCATTCATTTGTGCACGAGTCCACGTGGTGGTCGCGCAGTCTTGTTGCAAGTGGCGCTAGCGCAGTGGGAATGTTTTTGTTGCCATTGGCGTTTACGGTGACGGGAGCAGAAGGAGTTCTCACATTCCACATCTTCACCGTCGCACTTGTGGTTGCTTGTTTTAATGCGGTCTTTAGCGTTCCTGTTGAGATGTTGTGCCGTTGGGCCCTACGAGATCCCGCGCCGGAGCGATAAATGGTTGGCGGGCGTACAGTTTCTCGACTCACAGTTCTCGTTATTGTCGCGAGCACTCTTGTGGGATTACTGAGTATCAGGTTGTGGTTCCTTCAGGCAGTGGACGCGCCAGCACTTGAGGTGAAGGTTCGAGAAGTTCGTACGCGAACAATCAAAATTCAGCCAGAACGTGGCCGAATCTTTGACGTGAAAGGTCGAATTGTCGCTGACAACGAGCGAATCCTCACGCTCACTATTGAGCGAGCCGTCATCGCAAAACCGCTTGCACGTCAACAAATGTGGAATCGATTGTCTGGCGCTTTGAACATGTCCGTCACTCAATTAGAAGACCGATATGCGTCAAAGCGGTACGACCAGTTGCAGCCGCTGCCGTTGAAAGAAGATATTTCAGAAGATCTTGCGGTGTACATCCGCGAACGAAGTGAGGACTATCCAGGAGTAGACGTACGTGAAGAATGGAGACGTGAGTATCCATTCGCTCCCATTGCCAGTCATGTTGTCGGATTTCTCGGAGCAATTCCTGCTGGTGAGAAATCTGAGAATTACTACCGCACGCTTGGATATGATCCAGATGCGCGAGTGGGTCAATTTGGCCTAGAGCAAACCTATGAAGCTGTGCTTCGGGGCACTCCTGGCTACGTGAAGTATGAGGTGGATTCGCGCGGTCGTTTCCTTCGCCAGTTGGAACGCAAAGAAGCCATTCCTGGCAATGACATTCAGATGACAATTGACCTTGAGTTGCAACAGTTCACAGAGCAAGCATTACAACAAGAGTTGCTCATGCGTCGCCGTACAGAGGCGCCAACAGTTCTGTCGTTTGGTGAGCCAGACCCGCGCTATCCCGAGGTGAACTATTACAAGGCGCCTGCGGGTTCCAGTGTGTTGATGAATCACGACACGGGAGAGATTGCTGCAATGGCCAGTTACCCGAACTTTGACAATCGCTGGTTTAACGCAGGAATTAGTTCGGAGAAGTTCAATCAGTTATTCCCGAAGTCAGATGATCCCGACATGTCGATTTTGGTGAATCGCGCTATTTCGGGTCGCTACAACCTCGGCTCCACGTTCAAACCTTTCGTTGCATATGCAGCATTGAACACAGGACAGTTACCGAATGGAACGCAATATACGTACCGAGACCAAGGTACGTACAAGTTGTCCAGTATTCCGGATGAACGTTGCCAACTGAATGTGAAGTGCATTTTCAAGAACGCAAACTGCGGCAACGGTGCACCATGTAAGTACGGACGAATCAACATTGTTACGGCTCTCGCTGTGTCTTCGGACGCGTTCTTCTACAAGATCGGAGAAGAAATTTTTACTGAACGTGGTAACCGACCAGTGTTGGAAGAGCAGGTCAGGTTGTTTGGGTTTGGTTCGCCATCGGAGATCGATCTTCCTTACGAATACATTGGCACTGTTCCTAGTAGAGCGTTGAAGCAACGACTTGCTGCTAGCGGTGCGATTGCAAAAGAAGAAGGAAAGGGTTACTACGTCGGGGACAACGTGCAGTTTGCTATTGGGCAGGGTCTGTTGTCTGCGTCACCATTGCAGCTAGCGGTTGCCTACGGAACTCTTGCCAATGGTGGGAAAGTCATGCGCCCTCGCGTGGTAAAAGCAATTTGGGCACCGGGAACCCCCAATGGAAAATCAAACCGCGTGAACTTGGACGAGGGCACTGTTATTCAAGACTTCAGCGCGCCGCAGGTTGTTCGAGACATTGGTGCGCGGCCTGAAGTGTTAGAGCCAATTGTTCGGGGTCTTACTCGGGTGATTACTGGCCCTGGCGTCACGTCGGATATTTACCACTCCACAACTGGAGAGAAGTTGTTCCGCTCATTTCCGAAACGTGCACTTCCATTGGCTGGCAAAACTGGTACGGCGCAGGGCGCTGGAAACCTTCCATGGAACGATTCCTCTGCATTTGCTGCGTTCAGTAAGAATCCGAAATTTCCATACACGGCGTCTGCATATCTAGAGAAAAGTGGTTTCGGTTCTCGCGCAGCGGCTCCGGTAGTGAAGTGCATGTTCACTGCGCTCATCAAGAAGATTCAAGTTGCACCTGCTGTTCCTTCCGATCCGCTTGACCCCAATAGTTTCGATGTGGCAGCCCCGCAAACTCT
This sequence comes from Ilumatobacteraceae bacterium, assembly GCA_049433485.1. Taxonomy (GTDB): domain Bacteria; phylum Actinomycetota; class Acidimicrobiia; order Acidimicrobiales; family Ilumatobacteraceae; genus UBA2093. Next base: position 19,719 of record JBMTEX010000030.1, read on the forward strand.
TCCCAATCCGTTGTGCCTCGTGGGCACTGGCTCGTCGGTGCGTGACTAAATGGCCAGAACAGTATTTGTGCGCCGACCAGATTCCGGGCTTGGCAACATTCGACGTGGATTTACTGATCCCACTCGCACCATTGACTGGATCTTGATGGCGGCTGTTGGTGCTCTTACCCTCATTGGCGCGTTCATGATCTATTCGGCCACACGACCACGGTTGCTGAACAGGGGCGCTGATCCATTTCAGTTCGTACAACGCCAAATCATTTTTGTGATTTTCGCAATTGTGGTGATGGCAGTGGTGATGTGGATGGACTACGTACAAATACGAGGGAATGCCGAGCTGTATTACGCCATCACCATTGTGTTGCTGATTCTTGTGTACGTCACGGGTTCAGTAAAGGGTGGAGCAAGATTGTCGTTCGACATTGGGCCAATTGCTGTTCAGCCATCGGAAATTGGAAAAGTCACCACGCTTGTCTTGCTTGCTGGGTTCTTGTCTGAAGACGACTCCAACACAGTGCGCTACGAGCGATTCATTCAATCTCTATTTATCGTTGGTTTTCCTGCGGTGCTTGTTGCCATTGAGCCAGACCTTGGTTCGGCATCGGTCTTTGTGGCCTGTGCGATGGGTGTGTTGTTGGTGGCGGGTGCAGACATCAAATACATCATCCTCATTACGTCACTGGCCATCGTGTCTGTCATTGCCGGAGTGGTGTCGGGTGTGGTGAAGGACTATCAGCTTCGACGCATTACGGGGTTCCTGAATCAGAACTCTGATTCTGCCGCGCTGCAAACTCTCACCACTCAAGTGAGATTTGCCAAACGAGCAGTTGCCACGGGTGGTTTTTTCGGCAAGGGCTACCTGAATGGTCCACTCACGAATGGCGCATTCATTCCAGTTCAATCCACCGACTTTGTCTTCTCGGCGGTTGGGGAGCAGTTTGGGATGATCGGTGGGGCCACTGTCCTCGGTCTCTTCGGGGTAGTTCTGTGGCGTGTCTACCGAATTGCACGAATGGCGCAAGACCGACTCGGTTTCCTCATTTGCTCGGGTGTCTTCACCATGATTTTGTGGCAGGCCTTCCAGAACATTGGGATGACCATGGGCATCACACCAGTCTCTGGGGTTCCGCTACCTTTCGTGTCCTATGGGGGCTCTCACACCGTGGCCTTCGCCATCATGATTGGGCTGGTGCAGAGCGTTCATATGCGCCGTTTCCGATAGGGCTGGCAGGTAACCTTTCCGAAGGCCGTACAGGTCCTCTTGGCGCCCATCATGGCTGCCAATGGGACTCATGGCGCGCTACGTGCGCGACGTGAGAGAGGAAAAGTTCATGGATACCAACGGTTCTGCCGACGATCGCGCAGCCGACTACACATCAGAATCTCGCGAAGAGGCACATCGCCACGAGGGCTCGACAGGTCCAAAGAAGCGTCGCCGCGGGTCTCGTGGTGGAAAGAATCGGCGTAAACCAGGATCTTCTGAGGGCGGCGAGGCAATGACTGAGTCGTCGTCCTCGGCGCCAGCAGTGCCGTCTGGACCTCCGCGGAAGCCCCAAATTGGTGACACCCGTCCAGCTCCAGCGCCGGTGGCCCAGGAGAAGTCTGGCGATGCGGCCAAGAAGAAG
>JBMTEX010000031.1:0-21136 GCA_049433485.1 Ilumatobacteraceae bacterium
ATACCGCACGAGTGAATGGTGTGTCTGTTCCATGTCCCATGGGCATTGGTCTCGTAAAGTGCGAGCCTGCGCAGGAAATTTCACCATCTCTTCAGCAACCGGCGTGTTGAGAGATGGAATCCACAGCGACGTGAGATGGTCGGCTTGGATGGTGCGGTCCATCTCGGACCACGTGGTGTGAACGAGGTGTTCGTCGGGAAGACCAATGTGATGCAACAACACAATTGGTGTGTGGGGGTCTATGTCGTCGATGGAAAGTTTGATGTCAGACAACACCCAGTTGGCGTGGGTGTGCGCTACCAAAGCCGCTCCGGTGTAACCAGCGGCAGAGGCCGCAAATGTATGGCCGTCAATCAGGCGTACTGATGTCTCGACGGGATCTATCTCAAGTGCTCGCCATACGTCGTCAAGAAAGCCAACTGCTGGAAGGACAACAATGTTGATGTCGTGTTGTGCTCGAAGAAGTGCGACTGTTCGTTCCAGAATGAGAGGTGAGCCCGGTACGGCGTACAACACATGATCATGTATTCGTGATTCCTCAATGAGGGTGTGAATAATCGTTTCGTATACCTCTTCAAACGATGTGGCGGCATCGTAGAGATGGTCAAATGTTTTAGCGCCCTCCACCAAAAACGCAGACGGGTGTTGAGATGTGCGGAGGAATTTCTTCTCTATGGAAGAAATTGCTGCGAGTGTTTCCGAAGTGACGCGAGACGGATTGCCGGGCCCGAGTCCAACAACGGTGATGGTGGGCATTAGTCGATGGTTGCCATTGCGCCATTCCAGACGCCGTACGTGGGATTGACCGAAATGTCTGCGGTGGCCAGGTAGCCAATGAGGTTCGACACGCTTGGCTTCTCAGATGCGATCTTTGCAAGCGACTCTTTGATGTCGTCATATGCGTGGTTCAAGACGATGTGAAAACCGAACTGTGTTTTCACGGGCCCAGTGGGTACGCCGGCTTTGGCGGCAACAACGCCTTTCATGAATGCTGGGTCGAATTGCTGTTGGAAATACGCCATGTCTGTGCAGGGTTCGTCGTTCGCAGACAATGAGCCGCCACTTTCTTTTGCTGCAGGCTCAATTGAACGCTTCTTGGCTACATCAGCAAACTTTGCTCCGCCGGCAAGTTCTTTCAAGACGTCGTTTGCTTCGTCTTCAGTCTCGAGCAGGATGTGGCTCATACATAAAACACCAGTTGAGGCAGGTGACCGGTTGTACAACGTCTTCAACGTGGCTGCTGAATATGGCTTGAACGTTTCCATTGTTGCTTGCGCGACGTTCAAGTTGATGAGGAGTTGTTGCAAGTAGTCAGGCAACGTGCTGAATCCTTCGGATGCGGTTGCCTCTTGTTCCACTTTTGAACGATCACTTGGATTTTCACTCAGCCCGTTCTCGTCGAGATACAGCTTGTATGCCTCGTAGCGCAACAGAGTGCGCATCACGCTAACGGCATCTTCTTTACTGGCTTGACCATTAGCGGCAGCTTCAAGTTGTTGATTTTCAACAAGATCTGCCAACAAGGTTTCAAATGAATCGAGCGAATAGGCGGTGCTGTTGACAACGAATGCATCTTTGGTAGAGGCAACGGGAGAACTGCCACCGCAAGCGCTGAGGGCAATGGCAGAAACTGCCACTACGGCGATGGCACGGCGTGAGAGGGAGGATTTAGTCACAGAGAGACCTTAGTGGTCGTCTGGCTCAAACAACTCGCACAGCAATGTCGTCAATGCCACAGCAGGGTTTTCTCCCCGGGGGATTGGCACTGTCAAGACTCCTGATGTCTCTTTCAGTGCGGCACGGGGGGCAAGACGGCGCAATGTCTTCGTTTGACTCGCTCGCAATTCAATGGGGGACAAACGTGCGTCTGTGCCATTCATAACAATTTCAGTGATGCCAATTCGGTAACACTCCACACGAAGTGCCGCCACCGACAACAGAGATTGTGCGGGCGCAGGAAGTGGCCCGAATCTGTCCAGCCATTCGTTCTCGATTTCCGACAATTCAGTTGCCGTGCGAACGGACGCAAGTTTGCGGTAGGCCTCTAGGCGCAGGTCTTCACTGGGGACATAATCATTTGGAAGATGTGCATCAACGGAGATGTCAACTTTGATGTCGGAGACTTCTTCTGTTTGTTCACCCTTCATCTCAGATACTGCTTCGGTCACCATTTGGCAGTACAAGTCGTACCCAACAGCGGCAATGTGCCCGCTCTGTGCTTCACCTAACAGGTTGCCTGCACCGCGAATTTCAAGATCGCGCATAGCAATTTTGAATCCACTACCTAATTCGGTGGTTTCGCCAATCGTTCGCAACCGTTCATACGCCTCTTCAGACAACACTTTGTCCCGTGGGTGGAAGAGATACGCGTACGCACGTTGGCCACTCCGCCCCACTCGTCCGCGCAACTGGTGCATTTGACCGAGTCCCAGCAAGTCCGCGCGTTCTACCACGAGTGTGTTCACCGTTGGCATGTCGATGCCACTTTCGATGATGGTGGTGCACACCAGAACGTCGTAGAGCCCTTCCCAGAAGTCGAGAACAATTTGCTCTAATTGCCCTTCATCCATTTGACCGTGCGCCACAGCAATACGTGCCTCGGGCACCCATTCACGTAACTCGGCGGCGCGTTCTTCAATGGACTGCACTCGGTTGTGCACCCAGAACACTTGACCTTCACGAAGAAGTTCACGGCGAATAGCTTCAATGGCTACTTGTTCGCTCTGTTCGCCAACATACGTGAGAATTGGTTGACGATCTGCTGGTGGCGTCTGCAACAATGACAAATCACGTATGCCAACAAGGCTCATTTCAAGTGTTCGAGGAATTGGCGTGGCAGACATAGACAGCACGTCCACGTTTGTCTTGAGGCGCTTCATTGCTTCTTTGTGTTGTACGCCGAATCTTTGTTCTTCGTCAACAATCAACAAACCTAGATTCTTGAACTCCACACTTTCTTGCAGAATTCGGTGTGTTCCGATGACGCAGTCAATTTCGCCAGACTTCAAACCGTTGATGACTTTTTTCGCTTCCTTCGTGGTGAGGAATCGAGACAGAACCTCCACTTTTATGGGGTAGCCAGCAAAGCGATCGGCAAACGTGTTGCCGTGTTGGGTTGCTAACAATGTGGTGGGTACAAGCACAGCCACTTGCATTCCATCTTGGATGGCTTTAAATGCGGCGCGAACGGCCACTTCAGTCTTTCCGAATCCAACATCTCCACACAGCAAGCGATCCATAGGTACTTCACGTTCCATGTCTGCCTTGATGCTTTCAATTGCTTCAAGTTGGTCGGGTGTTTCAACAAATGGAAATGAGGCTTCCATTTCGTGCTGCCATGGAGTGTCTTGAGCAAACGCATGGCCTTTCGCATTCACGCGCTTTTGATACAGCACCACAAGTTCTTGGGCTACCTCGCGCACGGCTGAACGAACGCGTGATTTCGCACGAGCAAAGTCAGACCCACCCATGCGGTGGAGCGCTGGAGCCTCTCCGCCAACGTATTGACGAAGCACGCCAATTTGTTCAGTTGGTACATACAGCTTGTCGCCACCTTTGTATGCCAACAGCAAATAGTCGCGTTCTACGCCGCCAATAGAGCGCTTCACCATTCCTTCGTATTTGCCAACGCCGTGATGTGCGTGCACGACGTATCCGCCGGGTTGAAGATCTTCAAACACGGTGCCCGAGGAACGCGCGCGAGTTGTTCGACCTCGTCTTGTTCGTCGACGACCGCTGACATCTGTCTCGGTAATAATCGCAAGACGTGAATTAGGTAGCGACAATCCGTGTGATTGTGGCGCGAAAGTGACCCACGCGCCCGGTGTTGCCAATTTCGGTGGGTCATCAGTGGCGGCAAAGTCGAGTCCATTGCTGCGCAAGAGCTCAACAAGTCGTGGTACAGATTCAGCGGTGTTCGCCGCGACAATGACGCGCCACTTCTCTGACAACATCTCATTCAGACGACGCGTTAATGAAGACGCATCGTGTGTGATGTTGCTCCATCCCGATGCCGGGATAGACGGACCATCTAATGCTTCAGCAGAAGGTATGAGAGAGATGGTGGCAACGCGTTGATCACCGGACAGAAGTCTGTCCGTATCGACATGCAGTCGAGGAAACGTGACGTTCTCATCGCGCGCCCATGATGTGGCGAGTGCACGAGCTAAGTCGTCTTCTTCAGCCAATAAATCGCGAGCGCGATCAATCATGCGTCGCGGTTCAACAAGCACGATGAGTGCATCGAATCCAATGTGATCGGTGAGAAGTTCGTCTGTGTCGGTGAGCCACGGCAACCAGCTCTCCATGCCATCAAAGATTTGTCCTTCAGATAGGCGTTCCCATTGTTCGCGACCCCATGGCTCCCGTGCCACCAGGGCGGCTGCCCGTTCGCGCACGCCGTCCACATACATCACCTCGCGTGCGGGAAACACCAGTGTGGTGGCTAGGTCTACCGTGCTGCGTTGTTCTGAGACGGAGAACTCGGTGAGTCTGTCGACATCGTCGCCCCATAGATCGATACGAATTGGTTCGTCGGCCGTGCTGGGGAAAATGTCAACAATGGCGCCACGACGGGCAAATTCACCGCGATGTTCAACAACTATTTCGCGTCGGTAACCGAAATGAACAAGTTGCTCACAGAGTGCGTCAATGTCAATGCGGTCGCCAACGTTGATGCGAATCGGGTCAACTGTGGTGGAGCCTGGTGCAAGTTTTTGTAGGAGTGCGCGCGTTCCGGCGACAACAACTGTTGGCTGCTCGCCCTCCGTGCGTAGTCGCCACATGGTGCGCATGCGTGCACCCATGGTGTACACGGCAGGACTGACGCGTTCGAACGGCAATGTTTCCCACGCAGGGAAGAGATCTACATTGTCGGATCCGAGAAATGCAGATAAGTCGTCGGCAACTTCTTGCGCCACAGTTCCTGTGGGAACAGCAACAATGACGGGACGCCGCGGATTGGCGTGAAGAAGTGCTGCAACAACTGCAGAGCGTGCAGCTTCTGGAACTGCCAGGACGGCATTTCGTTGGCCCGCAATGAGATCAATTCCTGGTTCGGCGGCAACAACGGCAGCGAGCGCTTCAAGCGGGGCGCCACTAAATGTGTGTGCGCTCACCGTGCGTTGAATTCCTGCATTGCGGCCGCAACGCCAACGTCAAGAATTCGTTCCACTGCGTCTGCGGCAACTTCCACTGCACCATCCAACACTTTGCGTTCTGCTGCAGGGATGGATGACAACACGTGGTCAGCACCTTGTTCTTTCGACTGTGGTTTCCCTACTCCAATGCGAATGCGGATGTAGTCATCTGTTCGCAAATGTTGTGAGATGGATTTCAATCCGTTGTGACCAGCAAGCCCGCCACCAACTTTTATTTTCACCACACCAGGTGGAAGATCTAACTCATCGTGGATGATGATGATGTTTGACACCTCGGTCTTGAAGCGACGAGACAATGGTCCTACTGCTTCACCAGATTCATTCATGTAGGTAGTGGGAACAGCGAGTACCACTGGTTCACCACTGAGGCGAGTTTCTGCAACTTGTGCGCGATCGCGACCAACTTTGAGCGAAGCATTGGCGCGCTTCACTAGTACTTCAATGGCGTCGGTGCCCACATTGTGTCGAGTGCGGGCGTACTTCTTCCCAGGATTTCCTAATCCAACAATGAGCGTGCGCTGCATATCGCCACTTCGGGGAGCAGAACGACGCAACATGGCACTTCATATCTCTCACGACCGATGGTCGCGAGATCAGCTTGCTGCTTCTGGATTTTCTGCGTCACCCTCGGCTGTTTCTTTTGCAGCTTCAGTGGCGGCGCGTGACATCAACACGGTGACAACAGGCATGTCTGGATCACCAAGGGCGGAGACGCCAGCAGGCATTGCAATGTCTCCGAGGCGGATGACGCTGTCTGGTGTCATGTCTGTGATGTCGATAACGATTTCGTTCGGCACGTTTGCAGGTGTGGCCTTCAATTCAAGGGTGTCCACTGCTGGGTCAACCAAACCACCTGCAGAAAGAACTGCTTTTGCGGTGCCACTGAGGTGAACAGGCACATGAACAACAATCTCTTCCGACAAGTTGATTTGCACGAAATCGACATGTGCAACGGTGCGGCGCACTGGGTGACGCTGCATTTCCTTCACGATGGCGTTGTAGGAACTGCCATCTACGTTGAGGGTCAAGATGGTGTTCTGGCCGGCAGGACCGGACAACGCAATGCGAAGGTCACGGCGTGCAACGGACAAAGACACTGGTTGCATTCCATGGCCGTAAAGAACTGCTGGGATGCGGTCTGCGGCACGGAGGCGACGTGATGCGGCGCTGCCTAATGCGCGACCTGATTCGGCGGAGAGAGTTGCTGTATTCGACACGGCTAGCGAGTCTATGCCGAATGAGGGAATGTGCCACCCGGAGCCCAAATTCTGGGTCTCGGGGCGTCCGAAGGGGTCCTTATGACTGGTTTTCGCCGTTGAAGAGTTCGGACACGCTGGTCTCGTCGAAGACCGCAGAAAGGGCATCGGCAATGATTTTGGCTACCGACAGCACCTCGCACTTGTCGAAATGGTTCGCTTCAGCCAAGGGCAGAGTGTTGGTAAGCACCACACGCGAGATGGGCGAGTTGGAGAGTCGCTCAACGGCAGGGTCTGACAGGACTCCGTGAGTAGCCATGGCCCAGACTTCTTTGGCGCCTCGGTCGAGCAGGAGTTCGGCGGCAGAGACAATGGTGCCGCCAGTATCGATCATGTCGTCGGTGAGGATGCACAAGCGTCCATCGATGTCGCCGATGACTTCTTTTGCGATGGCAACGTTTTGTGTTCCCTTTGGACGGCGTTTGTTAATGAACGCAACATCAGCGTTCTTGTCTGACAAGTGTTGTGCGAATCGTTCAGCAACTTTTACGCGACCTGCGTCTGGCGACACAATGACGAGATCTTGTTCTGCGTGTTGACGCACGTATTGCTCTAACACTGGCATCGCCGTCAGATGGTCGACTGGGCCAGAGAAGAAACCTTGAATTTGGCTGCTGTGTAGATCGATAGACACCATGCGAGAAGCACCCGCAGCCTTGAACATGTCTGCAACGAGCCGCGCTGTAATTGGTTCGCGGCCTTCTGCTTTGCGATCTTGACGCGCATAGCCGTAGAAGGGGCACACTGCAGTAATTCGTTTTGCAGAAGCTCGTTGCGCGGCATCGATCATGATGAGTTGTTCCATGATGGAGTCGTTTATGGAGCCAGCATCGGTTCCAAAATGTGACTGCATAACAAACACGTCGCCACCGCGAATGCTGTCAGTGAAACGCGGGCGAATTTCGCCGTTTGCAAATTGCACCAAGTTGGCATCACCTAGCTCAATGTTCAGGTGACCAGCAACTTCTTTCGCAAGACTTGGGTGAGTCCGTCCTGTGAAGAGCGATAAACGCTTTGTGGTCACTTTTTCCATGGAACGGATGCTCATGGAGAGCAAGTGTAGAACGAAGGCCCAAGTGACGATGTGGTGGGCGATGTGAGAACCTCAATGGTTCCGGGAAGAGGACTCGAACCCCTATTTTCTGGACCAAAACCAGACGTCCTGCCAATTGGACGATCCCGGAAAGCGGTACATACGGTATCGGATTTTCAGTTTTCCCGAATGACCCGATAGGTTCTTATTCCTTATGGGTTCACTGATCAAGAAGCGCCGCAAGCGCATGCGTAAGAAGAAGCACAAGAAAATGTTGCGTCGTACGCGTCACCAGCGTCGTAAATAGTCGAACAATTCAAGCTTTTATGCAACAACGCGTCCCGCATCGGGGCGCGTTGTCGTGTGTACCACAACTAGTCCCGTGGGGGTCTGGCGCTGTGATGTGAGGTGGCCGTGGGCAAACCATGTGGCGCCAGAACCAGCAAGGTGTGGCCTCACGCCGTACGCCTCTTCAATTACATCTCGCCATGTTGCTAACTGCGGAACGGCAGCAATAGCTGCGGGCTCGAGATCGTTCTCGTGGTCGCCGGTTGGCCCGCCGAGTTGATCCCATGTCTTGTACACCAGTGGGGTGGAGACATGAACGGGTGGTACAAACAACGTGATGTCGCGCTGGAGATGGGGAAGCGGCTCCACCACTTCACCAATGCCAGACACGTGGGCTCGGCCACCAAAAAGTGAAAACGCAACATCGGCACCGAGTTGCACAGCTGTCGTGGGTTCCATGACATTGGCCCATCTCAAGATTGCGGCTGCGTCTGTTGAGCCACCACCAAGTCCGCCACCATGGGGAATGTTCTTTTCTAAACGAATCTCTGCATTGCGCTGCACTAATGACAATGCTTGATGCACCAAGTTTGATTCGTCGGTGGGAATTCCTTCAGAGAACGGGCCCGTTGCAGAGATGCGAATGTGGTCAGAGGTTGTGATGTGCACGATGTCTGTTAAGGACAGCGCCACCATTTCTGCATCAATGGTGTGGTAGCCGTCGTGACGTACGCCGGTCACTCGTAGTGAGAGCGTCAACTTTGCTGGCGCCTCGAGCGAGATCATACGGGTGCATCCACAACGTGACCGAGACGAATCCAATCATGCACAGTGAGCTCTTCGGCGCGTGCAGTGGGGAGAATGTCTGCGGCTTCGAATTGTTCTGGCGTCACGCGGCCGGCCATGGCTCCACGCAACATCTTGCGACGTTTTGCAAACCCCATCTTCACCAATGAAAACAGCTGTTGGGGATTCACTGTGGCGTCAAGTGGTGATGGGTGGCGAACAATTTCTACGAGTGCTGATTCAACGTTTGGTTTCGGCAGGAATACAGATGCGGGGACTAGCCCAACAATTCTTGCCGTTGCATAGAAGGCAACTTTCACACTGAGTGCGCCATAGGCCTCCGTGGATGGAGACGCACAAAATCTTTCGCCTACTTCTTTTTGCACCATTACCAGCATGCGTTGAACTTGTGGAACGAAATCCAAAATGTCGGCAACAAGTGGAGTAGCAACGTTGTACGGCAAGTTTGCAACCAGTGCCCAATTGTCTCCGTTGCTCAGCAAATCGTTCCAGCGAATTTTCATGGCATCTGCATGAACAATTCGCACATTGTCTAACTCGCCGACATTTTGCGTGAGAAGTGGGATGAGCGCATCGTCCACTTCTACTGCAGTGACTTCAGCATCGGTTTCTGCCAACGCCAAAGTGAGACAGCCAAGGCCGGCACCAATTTCCACCACATGGCCATGACCTTCGATGTTGGCTAAACGAGCAATTTTTCGAACGGTATTGGGGTCAACAACGAAGTTCTGGCCCAAAGCGCGTTTTGCGCGTAGGCCGGCGCCTTCTAATTGGCGAGATGCGTCTGAACGAGAAAGTGTCACCAGGTCAACTCAACGGGAATTGGTGCATCCACAAGTTCAGCAATGGCTTCAAAGACGCTTGCGTCAAGAGTGATGTCAAATGTGGCGGATGAATTCAAAATGATGTTGACGTTAAAACACTTCGTTTTGTGCCCGTTGTTGAGGTTGCGAACGGTGATCTCTGCACCAAGTGGGGCAAGAGATGTGACGCAGCCTGTCTTTGCTGATGTAGGAAATCTTTTGAAAGACGCAGAACCACGAGCCATTTGACCGTCGTTGTCTGCTGGGTATGCAATCTGACCCTGACCATTAGGGTCGGCACTGACTGGCCCATCAAGATTTGCTGGCGCATCCGCCGTGATGTCGGTAGCGAGACCAAGATTGAGAGTTGTTGTGGTGACGGCAACAATTTCTGTTTCAGCAGAATCGGCACTTCGGCCAGACGCCATGAAACCAAAAACCACAACGGCAACAGTGGCCACGATGGCAACAGTGATGCGATTTCGATCAATGGTGGAAAGATTCATGTCCCTATGAATGTATGCGGGGAAATGCGCGTAATGCGTTCGCCGTTGTGGTGGAGGCGAATTCTTGAGTGTCGGTTCCACGTAAATCAGCAATTGCAGTGCCCACAATTCCTACGTGTGCAGGTTCATTCGGGCGACCACGATGCGGAACTGGAGCCAAAAACGGGCTGTCGGTCTCTACAAGGATGCGGTCGTCTGGGCACAAGAGTGCAGCTTGACGCAATTCGACTGCATTTTTGAAAGTGACGATTCCGCTAAACGACAGAAATGCGCCTCGGTCTAAACATTGGCGCGCTTCGTCGGGTCCACCTGTGAAGCAGTGAATAATGGTGTTTTCTGGAGTGCCTTCGGCATCCAGAACATCGAATGTGTCTTGCCAAGCATCACGGGTATGAACGACGAGAGTGAAGTCGTGTTCGTGAGCTAGCGCAATCTGCTCAGCGAAGGCACGCATCTGAACATCGCGTGGAGAATGTTCGTAGTAGTAATCGAGCCCGCATTCTCCAATACCAACAACACGCGGTGCATTGATGAACGGCACAATGCTGTGGACGCCATCTGCGGCATCGTGCGGGTGAAGCCCCACTGTCGCCCAAACATCCTTGTGTTGTGCCGCTAATGATGTTGCTTGTTGGCATGTGACCTCGTCACAACCAATGACAACGAATCGCTCCACGCCGGCTCCGCGTGCGCGCATGAGTGATTCATCTGATGTGAACGCCATCTTGTCGTCATGAATGTGACAGTGCGTATCGGTCCAACCGCGTGCGTAGCTCATGCAAGTGTGCGGCGTGGAAAGAGGGGGTCACCCTTCTCGACAACATTGCCCGGCGAATACTGACCCCATTGAACATCGTTGGGAATGCGACAGTCTTCAATGTTTGATGTCAATCCGATGCGTCGCCAGATTTCACGAGCGGTATCTGGCATGGCAGGAAACGCAAGAATGGTGACAATGCGCAACGCTTCCAGTGCGTCACCCATGATTTCGTCGACATGCGCACCAGGTTCTGATTTCCACGGTTCGTTGTTTTCAAGGTGAGCATTGGTGGCACGAATCAATTGCCATGTTGCTTCAAGTGCTCGTGATGGCTGCACAGCATCCCAATGAGTAATTGTTTCTTCCACTGCTTGGGCCGCGAGAGGTGCAAGTGGACTGTTGGCAGATGGAGCGGTGCCGATTCCGTTGCATTTCTTTCCCACCACGGTGGCAACACGTGCTGCCAAGTTTCCGAGGTTGTTGGCAAGATCTGAGTTGTACCGGCTAATGAGGCCCTCGTAGGTGAAATCACCGTCGTTTCCGTACGTAGTGTCGGCGAGGACGTAATAGCGGAAGCCATCAACACCAATTTCGTCGACAAGATCAAGTGGGTTAACAACGTTTCCAGATGTCTTTGACATCTTTTCTCCACCAACAAGGAGCCATCCACCTACGGCCCAACCCTGTGGCGGCTCAATGCCGGCAGACATCAACATTGCGGGCCAGTACACGTTGTGGAAACGAATGATGTCTTTGCCAATGAGGTGATGATTCACCGGCCACCACTTGTTGAACATGGCGTCATCGGTGCCGTATCCGATTGCGGTGATGTAGTTGGCTAAGGCGTCGAACCACACGTAGGCAACATGTGACTTGTCGAACGGAAGTGGAATTCCCCACGTGAGCGTTTTTCTGCTGACAGAAAAATCTTGTAGCCCTTGCTTAATGAATCCCAAGACCTCATTCACTCGATGGTCGGGCACCACCGCACCTGGGTGTGACGAATACCAATCAATCAGCCGTTGTTCGAATCGAGAGAGGCGGAAGAAGTAGTTCTCTTCTTCAACGTGTTCAACAGGGCGTTTGTGGATGGGGCAATTTCCATTGTCGAGGTCGTCCTCGGTGAAGTAAGCCTCGCATGCAACGCAATACAAACCTTTGTAGGTGTCAAGCTCAATGTCGCCGGCGTCAAAGCAAGCCTGCAACAGTTTTTCTACTCCTGCACGGTGGCGCGCTTCTGTAGTACGAATGAAATCGTCATGTGAGATGTTGAGTCGTTGCCATGCCTGGTGAAACAGTGGGGCAATGGAGTCTGTGAATTCTTGTGGGGTTGTTCCTGCGGCGTCGGCTGCTTGTTGAATTTTGAGTCCGTGTTCATCTGTTCCGGTAAGGAAATGCACATCGTCACCGAGGAGACGATGCCAGCGAGCAAGTGCGTCACCAACGATGGTGGTGTACGCATGGCCGAGATGTGGACGCGCATTGACGTAATAGATAGGTGTTGTCAGGTAGTACTTGGCCACCTAGACAGGCTACGCCCTGACACATCAAGGCATCGGTTCGTTTTCCGTCCTCGAACTTTCGTACGCTTGTCCGATGCCTTCTTTTGAGTTCGATCTTGCTACAAAAGCCACGCCACTCGGCAACGGCATGTATGACACGCCTATTCAAGAGCGATGGGACATTGGACCGGGCATCGCAAATGGGGGGTATCTGTTGTCCATCGCCGCAAATGCAATGCGTGCAGAGTGCGAACGTGCACATCCACTGTCTGTCACCGCTCACTACTTGTCTCCAGGACTTGAAGGTCCAGCAACAACTCAGGTGGATGTCGTGAAAGCAGGTCGACGCCTCACCACGATGACCGGTTCATTGCGAAGCGGCGACAAGGAAATCATTCGGGTGTTGGGGACATTCGGTGATGTCAGTGAAGATGTTGGGTTGCAACACGTTGACTTGCAGCCTCCCGACTTGCCTCCATTCAATGAATGCGAAAAGCGGGCCCCTAACCCAGATATGCCGCCAAGCTTGAGTTCTCGCCTTGATAGTCGTTTTCACCCTGACGACATGGGGTGGATTACAAACAATCACGCGGGTCGTGCAGAAATACGGACGTACTTTTCTTTCGCAGATGGTCGCGAGGTTGACACGCTGGCTCTGTTGCTGGCGTCAGACGCTGGTCCGCCAGTGTTGTTCAACAAGTACGGACTAATTGGTTGGGCACCAACGGTAGAACTCACGGTGCACATTCGTGCCGTGCCAACACCTGGACCAATTGCATGCAGGTTCTATAGCAACGTGATTCAAGGTGGTTACTTCGAAGAAAACGGCGAGCTCTGGGATTCGTCCGGTCGGCTTGTTGCAATGAGCCGTCAGCTTGCACTTGCGCCGCTTGCGCATCAATAACTTTTACGATCGCCGACCGCGTTGGATACCCAACATGTAGGCCGCAATAATTGCGGCAGTTGCAAACGTTGCAGTACTAGAGCGACGAATCAACATCTTTGATCGTTGAGCAAACACCACAACTGGCCAGCCACGTTGACGCGACAACTGAGCAAGTTCTGAGTCTGGATTCACGGCAACTGCATTCCCGACGATTTCCATCATTGGTACGTCGCTCATGCTGTCGGAGTATGACCAAGAATTAGTGAGATCGATGTTGCGTTCAGTTGCAAGAAGTGAAATGGCTTCCGCTTTTCCTTGGCCGTAACAGAAGGGGCCATCTAATCGACCGGTATAGACGCCGTTTTCAACCTCACCCTTTGTTCCAATTCCACCTGTCATTCCCAATGCGATGGCAAGTGGTTCAACAATTTCAATCGGTGATGCTGAGATAATCCATGTCTCACGGCCCGCAGCATGATGTTGCTCCAGAAGTGCACGTGCTTCGGGGCGGATGAGCCCGAGAAGTTCTGGCAGGACCAACTCGTTCAAACTGATGAGGTCGCTTTGCTTCATGCCTCCAACGCCAGCGAGAATTCGGTCGCGCACGCCATGGGTTGATTCATCGCTGGACCCAAGAAATTGAAACTTCAACGCGCGAACAACGTCTGGAATGAAATCTTGTAAACGTATGTATCCCGCATCTCTTGCGGCGCGGGCGAAAACAAATGCGGACGAACCAGCAATGAGCGTGCGATCAAGATCGAAGAATGCAGCTGTTGGTTGTGTGGTCATGATGTTGCAAGTGAGTAGACGCGTTTACGTGGAACACCAAGTGCTGCGGTGACTTCATCGATGGCATCCCTTTTCGAGAGGCCACGTGTCAGACGTTGTTGCAGTTCAGTGAGGATGTCGGAATCGGACACATCAACAGTGTCGCTGACATATGGCGCTAAGACAAGTGCGTATTCGCCTCGTGGTTCAACTGTGGCGGCGTGCTTCACGGCATCCTCCAAAGTTCCGCGCCACACATCTTCGTGCAACTTTGTGAGCTCCCGCGCAAGAACAATTGTCCTGTCTGGCCCGCATGTATCGCGAAGATCGGCGAGAGTCTTCGCAAGTCGATGTGGTGCTTCATACAACACAAGCGTGCGTCGCTCGCGTGAAACTTCGGTGAGGCGTTCGCGGCGTTCGACGCCTGAACGAGGGAGGAAGCCATCAAATGCAATTCGCTCTGTCGGCAAACCACTAATTGCTGCCGCCACCACAAATGCAACTGGACCAGGAGTTGCATACACGGGGTAGCCAGCCTGCACTGCTGCGGCCACTAATCGTTGACCCGGGTCGCTGATGGCAGGTGTTCCAGCATCTGAAATAACTGCAACTACTGCGTGTTCAGATAACAGAGACAATACGTCGTTGATTGCATCGTGTTCGGTGTGGTCGTTCGTGACAATTAATCGCTCTGGTGATGCGGCAATTCGCTTCAGCAAAGTTCCGCTGTGACGAGTGTCTTCACAACAAATCACACGTGCTGCGCGCAGCACAGAGACTGCACGCGGAGACATGTCGTCCAAGTTGCCAATGGGTGTTGCAACCAACCACAAGCCGGCATGAACAACAGAAGAAACGGTGTCAGGGTTCGACATGTCGAATCTCCAATTTGTCGCCCGCTTTCACATTCCATCGTTCAATTGATCCAGGCGCTGCTTCCACAATGAATTGAGCACTACGCGTTAATGGGCCCACTCGCCATGGGCGCATGCGGGCCGTGGACAAAACAGTGCCATCACTGCCGACGTACACAACGTCGATGGCGGTGCGCATACCAACAGTGTGGATCCACGAACATGGTTCGAGAACGAGTGGTTCGCTCACGGTGGTGACACCAATGAGACCGCGGCGTCGTTCGCTACGAGTGATTGCACGACGAGCAGATGCGAGAACTCGACCTTCGCTCACCAGCCACACGAGTGCTGACCCGTTGCGTTCTGGTGTGGCGGTCATGGTTACACGTTAAATCGGAATTCGGTGACGTCGCCGTCAACAAATTCGTATTCTTTGCCTTCAGAACGAATCTTTCCTGCGTCTTTGGCTGCGTTCCAGGAACCAAGTTCAATGAGTTCGTCCCAGTGAATAACTTCAGCGCGAATGAATCCGCGCTGAATGTCTGAGTGAATTTTCCCGGCACAGACTGGCGCCTTGTCTCCTGCATGGAATGTCCACGCACGTGTCTCTTTTTCGCCGGTGGTGAAATAGGTGCGTAACCCAAGCACGTGATAGGCAGAGCGCACCATTTTCGCTAGTGCACCTTCGCCAAGCCCGAGCGCTTCCAGCATTTCGGCACGATCTTCGTCGGACAACTGAGCTGCTTCTGCCTCAATCTGCACACTCATACCAAGGACTTCGATGTCATTTTCCTGGATAGATCCAGGAGGGCACAGTTCGCTTCGTACACGTTCTTCCATTGCTGGAATGGTGTCGAGTTCATTCTCGCCAACATTCACTACTGCGAGAACGCGTCGATTGGTTAACAAGAAATGCGGTGCGAGCGCTTCACGATCATCTTTCGACAACGTGGAGCGATAAATGGGAAGGCCCTCAGCCAATGTGTCGTAAGCGCGTTGCAGCACGGCAGCTTCTTCCTGGTTCGACTTGTCGACTCGCGCAGTCTTCTTGACACGGTTCAGGCGAGCTTCCACTGTTTCAAGATCTGCAAGTGCAAGCTCAAGTTCAACAACACGAAGATGCTCAAGTGGATCGTCTGGACCTGGTACGTCATCGTCTTTGAATGCACGAAGTACATAGACAATGGCGTCTACTTCGCGAATGTTGGCGAGGAATTTGTTCCCCAAACCTTCGCCTTTGCTGGCGCCTTCAACAAGGCCGCCAATGTCCACCACCTGCACCGATGCGTGGACAATGTTTTTGGTCTTCGACATGGCGGACAACTGCATGAGGCGATGGTCGGGTACTTTGGCCACACCGATGTTGGGATCCTTGGTGGCAAACGCGTAGGGAGCAGCCAAGGCGCCACCACCAGTAAGTGCGTTATAGAGAGATGACTTGCCTGCATTTGGCAGACCGACGAGACCGAAACGTTCCATGAGGGGAATGACGCTACCTGTATGGGTTATCTGCCGATGGCAGGTGGGTTCTGGGTGGGGGAATTGTTACTATGGCCGTAGTGCAAATACCCCGACAGCCGTCGGGTCATCACCACCCCCAAAGGACACTTCCCGTGACGACATTTGACCTCGATCTCAGTAAGTACAGCCTCGGTTGGAGCGACGAAGTGGAGTACGCATTTGAGCCAGCAAAAGGCTTGAACGCAGCCGTCGTTGAACAAATTTCATGGTGGAAGGGCGAGCCCCGTTGGATGACGCAGTTGCGTTTGCGCAGCCTCGGCATTTTCGATCGCAAGCCAATGGCGCCGTGGTTTGCCGACAACATGCCCGACATTGATTTTCAGGACATCTACTACTACTTGAAGCCAGCAACAGCGCAAGTAGATGAATGGGACGATCTACCCGAGCAGATGAAAGCCACGTACGAAAAGTTGGGCATTCCCGAAGCAGAGCGTAAGTACCTCGCCGGTGTCACCGCGCAGTACGAATCAGAAGTGGTGTTCCACCGCAACCGTGAAGACCTAGAGCAACAGGGCATCTTGTTCTGCGACATGGACACTGCGTTGCGTGAGTACCCAGATTTGGTGAAGAAGTATTTCGGAACTGTTATTCCTCCAGGAGACAACAAGTTCTCTGCGTTGAACACAGCGGTGTGGTCTGGTGGATCATTCATTTACGTTCCGCCTGGTGTGGAATGCGAAATGCCATTGCAGGCTTACTTCCGCATTAACTCTGAAAATGCAGGTCAGTTTGAACGCACACTCATCATTGCGGATGAAGGTTCAAAGGTGCACTACATCGAAGGTTGCTCGGCGCCGGTGTACACCAGCGATTCGTTGCACTCGGCTGTGGTGGAAATTGTGGTGAAGCCACGCGCTCACGTCACCTACACCACTATTCAGAACTGGTCACCAAACGTGTACAACTTGGTCACCAAGCGTGCGCGTGTTGAGGCTGAAGGCCACATGGAATGGATTGATGGAAACATCGGTTCAAAGCTCACCATGAAGTACCCAAGCGTCTATCTCGTTGGACCAAAGGCAACCGGCGAAGTGTTGTCCGTGGCATACGCAGGTGCTGGTCAGCATCAAGACGCCGGAGCAAAGATGGTGCACGCCGCACCTGAAACAACATCAAAGATTGTGTCGAAATCAATCAGCAAAGACGGTGGCATCACTACCTATCGCGGACTTGTTCGAGTGGACGAAGGTGCATACGGATGTAAGAGCCACGTGCAATGTGATGCGTTGATTCTTGATGGTGACAGCGAAAGCCGCACTCTTCCATACATGGAAGTGGGCGAAAAAGACGCTGAAATTGGCCACGAAGCAACCGTGTCGAAGATTGCTGACGAGCAGTTGTTCTATCTCATGAGCCGCGGCCTGTCGCAAGAACAGGCAATGAGCATGGTGGTGAACGGATTCATTGAACCCGTGACTCGCACCCTTCCAATGGAGTACGCAGTGGAATGGAGTCGCCTCATCGAATTGCAGATGGAGGGCTCTGTCGGCTGATTCAGTCGATTGGGTTCACGTCATGCCGATGCGCACGGAATGCAAGCACTATGAGAGTCGTACATATGCAAATGGCGATGCTGTTCGCAAGTGCAACCTCGATCTTGCTCCCGACGCGCCGTGGCGATGCCCAGACAACTGCGAGAAATACGAACGTCGACTTGCAGATGTTGCGTGGGTACATGGTTCGGCAATTGCTCCGCCCACTCCTCCAGAAGTGCCCGGCCTAAATGACGGTTCAGCGGCCGCGGTTCTTGATGCCGCAGAAGAGATCATCAACGCCATCGGCGCACAGATGATTGAAGAAGTCAACGCTGAACGCGAGAAGAAACGTCGCTGGTGGCGAAAAAAGAAGAAGTAAACAGAGAAAAGACCCCCCCATGAATGCAACCCTTGCTCTGCCGAGCACCGAAGAAGAAATTTGGCGTTACAGCCGAATTGGTGAACTTGATTTGTCACAGTTCGTACCAGGAACTGTTCGAACAGTGATCGCGCGGGGTGATGCGTTCTTGTCCAGTACATCGCGCGCTGGTGTCGCAATGACAACACCTGCCGATGTGTTTGCAGAGATGAATCTTGCATCTGGTGTTGAGACAACGTTTGTGTTGCCAAAAGGTGTGTACTCGGATGAAGTCATCGAAGTGACGCATTACGTCGAGACCGATGGAATTGTTGCGTTTCCACGTTTGGTCATCGACACTGAAGGCGATGGTGAAATCACGGTGGTTGAACGATTCGTTTCTGATGACACGGTTCGTTCCTTGGTGTGCCCAGTATTGGAAATACGTGCATCCGCCGGTGCCACCGTTACGTATGTGGGTATCAATCAGATGGGCCTTCGCACATGGATGATTGCTCATCAGCAGACTGCTGGCTATCGCGATTCCAACACACGATTGAACACCATTGCATTGGGTGGCGATTACGCACGCGTTCGCGCTGAAGCTCGTTTGGTGGAAAGCGGTGCAAACGCTCAGCAGTTGGCTTTGTATTTCGCCAGTGGAACCCAAATGCACGACTTCCGCACGTTGCAGCGACATGAAGCACCGCGCACGTACAGCGACCTGCTGTTCAAAGGCGCTATTGGTGGTTCTGCTCGCAGCGTGTACACCGGGCTCATTCGCATTGAAAAGAACGCGGCGAAGTCTGAAGCATTCCAAACCAATCGCAACCTCACCTTGGGTGCTGGTGCGTGGGCAGAGAGTGTGCCGAACCTTGAAATTGAAACCAATGAAGTGAAGTGCAGCCACGCCAGCACTGTTGGCTCCATTGACGAAGACCAACGCTTCTACTTGGAGAGCCGTGGTGTGCCACCAGAAGTTGCAGAGCGTTTGGTGGTGTTCGGCTTCTTTAAAGATGTTCTCGAACGTCTGCCACGTCGAATTGACACAACTGATTTGGAAGCACAGATTGCTGAGAAGTTGCGGACAGAAGGATTGTCATGAGCACGAATATTGGAAAGTTTGACGATCTCGAATCAGGCACCGCGAAGCGCGTGATGGTGGACGGTGTCGCTGTTGCTGTTGTGCGTATTGACAACGAAGTATTTGCCATTGCAGATAAATGCAGCCACGCGGATATTTCCTTGTCAGATGGCATGGTGTGGTGCGATTCGAAGCAGATTGAGTGCATCAAACATGGAAGTGCTTTCAGTTTGGAAACGGGTGAGCCAGACACGTTGCCGGCCACTCAGCCAGTTGCGCTGTACCGAGCAGAAGTTGTGAATGGCGACGTTGTTGTGTCGAGTCAGGGAGACAAGTGATGAGCACATTGAAGATTCAAGGCCTATGTGCTGAAGTTGCTGGCAAAGAAATCTTGCGTGGCATTGATCTTGAGGTGAACTCTGGTGAAGTGCACGCCATCATGGGGCCAAACGGCGCTGGTAAGTCAACATTATCTGCAGTCATTATGGGTAAGCCTGGCTACACGGTCACCGCTGGTTCGGTCACGCTCGATGGTGTTGACATGCTGGCATTGCCCACGTGGAAGCGTGCAACAGCTGGCTTGCACTTGGTCATGCAGTATCCAACAGAAGTTCCTGGTGTGCACGTAGATGAAGTGCTGATGGAAGCTCTCGGCGCCCGTGGTCGCTCGGGTGATGATCTTGCACAACGCATCTCAGCCGAAGCATCACGTATCAACTTCGATACCGAGCTTGTGTCGCGCGCGTTGAACGTGGACTTGTCGGGTGGCGAAAAGAAGCGCAACGAAACACTGCAGCTTGGAGTGTTAGAACCAAAGATTGCAATTCTCGATGAGTTGGACTCGGGTCTCGACATTGATGCGTTGCGTGATTGCGCACGTCGTGTTGAGGCAGCAACACACGAGAGCGACCTTGGCGTTCTTGCTATTACGCACTATGTGCGTCTGCTTGAAGAACTAAAGCCAGACGTGGTGCATATTTTGGCTGCTGGCCGAATTGTGAAAACTGCGGGCCCAGAACTTGCTGACGAATTAGAGCGCGACGGCTACGCCGCTTTCGTCTAATCACCTCAGCGCCAGTAGATAACCATCTCGTATACCCGTCTAAGGTGACGAGCGGGGGTATGCATGGCAGCACGAACAACGCGGGTGTATCTAGCGCCACGCGATTCATTTCCAGGCTGGTGGGTCGTTGGGGGATGTTTCGCCATTCTTTTCTTCGGATCGGCTCTTGGGTTTTACGGGATGTCGGTCTATCTAAATGCCCTGAGCAATGAACACCCTGACTGGAATGTGTCGTCAATCTCGATTGCCACCACCTTCTTCTTTTTGATTGGTGGTCTGTGGAACGTTGTCGTTGCGCGTTTAATTGCAACGTACGACGTTCGACGTGTGTCATATGGAGGTTCTCTTCTCGGAGCGCTTGCGCTACTTGGATTAGGTCAAGTGCAGCAACAATGGCAACTGTTCGTGGTGTATGGCTTGTTCGCTATTGCGTGGTCCTCAAGTGGACTCACTTTGGCTACAACCGTGGTGACCAGATGGTTTCATACCAAGCGGGCATCTGCAATTGCGGCCGCAAGTTCTGGCTTGTCTGTCGGCGGAATTGTGTTGTCGCCCATCATCAAGTCACTCATTGACTCCCGGACGTTGAATGGTGCTGCACCGGTGTTGGCGCTGTTGTGGCTACTAGGAATGAGCATCCCGACGTTTCTGCTTATTCGTGCAGAACCGGGACCATTGAAATGGATGCCAGATGGTGCTCCACGGCCAGATGATCACGTGATGGAGTTGCCCGGTACGTCTATGAGTGTTGCCATCCGTACGAAATTCTTCTGGGTAGTCACCATTGGGTACGTGCTGGTGATGGGAAGCCAAGTGGGTGCTATTCAGCAGATAGTGAAGTTGGTGGAAGAGCGCACCACTAAAGAAACCGCCGCACTTGCGACATCTGTGTTGTCAGGAGCAAGTGTTGTATTTCGCCTCATTGGGGGACGCATTATTCCAAAGTTCCCACTCGCCAAATTTATGGTGTTCATCGCCGCCGTCCAGGGAAGCGCAATTATCTTGATTGG
>JBMTEX010000032.1:0-20718 GCA_049433485.1 Ilumatobacteraceae bacterium
CAACTTGGTCCACTCACAGGTCTTGTTCATCAATTTCGCATCACCTCTGTTGAAGCCATGAATGGATACTTGTCGCTCGCAGGCAGTGGGTTAGTTGGACCTGGGTACATCGTCATCCATTGGGCAGGTTCCGTAGAACCACATCTTGAACGCATAGCCGATATTCGCGCTGGACAAGAGTTTGCAGTGGTACAACGCCTCGCCACGCTCATTACAGACGTTGCGGCACGTACCATCAGTGCACCTCGCGTTCCACCGCCGCCTCGCTACGACGATGAGGCAATTGTTGAAGTTTCTCGCGTTCCACGTGATGACAATGAACGCGACGAACAAGAACTCCACATCGAGCAACTTGAAGCAACAATGGAAGATTTACAAGCTGCGCTTGCTGACGCAGACCGCATTATTTCGGAACAGCGCCAACAAATTGAACAGAAGGGTGGCCAACTAGATGAACTCATCTTGCGCAATGTGTCTCTAGAGATTCAGGCGGGTAGCACTCCCACCGTTCGTGCCGTGTCGTCGATGAAAGAAGCATTGCGACTTGCACACGCGCATTGCCCGCATCTTATTTTCCACGAACGGGCACTTGAATCAGGTGAGCATCTTGAGGGCCCCGAACCAGTCAGTGTGTTGCAAGACTTGGTGCGCCTTAACGAGGTGGCACGTGCGTGGCGTGCTGGTGAAATTTCTGGCACCAGCATTGTTCTGGCGTGCCGCCAAATGGGCCTCGACTTTGCTCCGCGTATATCTGATAACGCACGTCAGAAGTTTGAAGAGGACTACCTCATTACATGGCGCGGTGAAACGGTTCGTGCTGAGGCGCACTTACGTCGAGGTCGAAAAACACATTTGGTACGTATTCATGTGTATTTCGATCAAGATACGCAAGAAGTTGTTGTGGCATATATCGGCCGACATCTGCGTGACAAGCACAGCCAGTCATAGCCCGCCTAATCTGACTAAATGCCCCGTCGCACCATCATTCGCATCGTCGTTGGTGTGGTGGTGTTTGCAACTGTTCTCACAGGGTTTTCCGCAGGTCGCTATGTACTCGCCAACCCGAATGATCCGTTACAGCAGAGCTTGGCATCGTGGGCACGCAATAAAGGTCTTGGTGGAGTTGTCGACCAATTAGAGGCATGGCTCCACAACGACCCTCCCGCGGCAGCGCCTGCCGACACATTGGCATTGATCCCGACGGATACAGAACCTCCAGTCGACACTGTCCCAACGATCTCAGTGACAACAGATTCGCCCGTTGCAACATCATCTCCGTCCACTACTACGCAACCTGGAGGAAGTAGTTCCCCAGCACAACAAACATCACGGGTTCGAACCAGTAGCTGTCCTACGAATGAAACCACCACAACCACTTCATCTCCCACCACCACTGTTGATTCAACGACAACAACGACTACGACCACAACAACGACTACGACCACAAGTTCAACGTTGCCCGGTGAAACCACAACGACAACTACAACAACCACCACGCTTCCACCACGCCCCATTGACGTTGTTCCACAAGTAACACCAGCAATTAAGGGAGAAGGAGAATGGGTATCTGTTGCACGAGTTCGTACAAAACCGATTATTTACGCAACATCAATTCGACCTCTATGGTGCTACGGGTCGGTTGTGGCAACAATGGCAACATACGATCCGAACAAAGTGCGTGCGGGCCTCTTCAACGGAACAGAAGTTCCTGGTGGCAAGGGGTGGCGCAATTCCTCAAAAGTGAAGACCACCGCTGAAAAGGCTCTCGTAGCAAGTTTCAACGGAGGCTTTCGATTTGAACATGAGCCAGGTGGCTATGTCACCGAGGGAAAGATTGTTCGCAAACTTCGAAAGGGCTATGCAACATTTGGCATTCGCGCCGATGGAACTAGCACTGTTGGCGTGTGGGGCAAAGACATGACCAACGACGGCACCTGGGCGTCACTACGTCAAAACTTGCCGCCACTGATGTATCAAGGGAAAGTGGTGTACCACACGTACAACAAAGTTGACTGGGGTAAAGACTTTGGCAACAAGCTCTACAACTTCAGATCAGCAGTGTGTGTGCGTACAGATGGCCTGATGATGTTTGTTGCTGTTGGAAAAGTCAACATCGCCATGCTTGCCGACACTCTTCTAGTTGCAGGATGCTCCACAGCAATGGAACTTGACATCAATGGCACGTGGCCATTCTTCGCTGTATACGACAACTTTGGCAAGACAAATCGAAATGGAAAGACCATCGATAAGCGAATGGGTGACCCAAATCGACATCTCAATGGCTCCACCAAAGATTTCATTGCGCTCTTCGATCTAGAGACTTTGACCCCTGGTTCGGTGCGTTAAATCAACTCATACTCGCCAAGTAACCGGGGCGCACCACCATCGACGGTTGCCACAACTCCATCATCCACCAGTTTTCGCAAGTGAGACCACACACTTCGGCGCGCAGGGCGATGCAATCGCTTATCAATTGACGCATACAACACCTTCACAATGCCCGGGATAGTGGTATTTCCCTCTGCGAGTTGCTGAATGATTTGTCTTTCGCGTTCTTCTCGATGCGCAAGGTACGCAGCAAGAAATGGTTGTGGGTCTGTGACTGGTCCGCCATGTGTTGGCCACAAGATGGAATCGTGCCGACCAATGACTTTCTTTAAAGAATCAAAATACGCACGCATATCGCCATCTGGTGGCGACACCACCGTTGTAGACCATCCCATGACGTGATCACCGGTAAACAAAGCGTTGTCAACATCCATGGCGATTGCCAGATGATTTGAGGTATGACCTGGGGTGGCGACGGCCTTCAACGAAAACTCTTTCGTTGACAAGAAGACCTCTCCATCAGCTACTGCAATATCTGGCGCAAAATTAAAGTCGAGAGTCTCACGTTCTTCTTCGTTCTTCTTTTCATCAGCAGGTTCTTCTTCAGATGGATCGAAATCGTCCTCTTCAACAAACCCTTCGTACACCCGATGTGGACCAATAGCGAAACGTGGCGCACTAGTAACTTCGTGTAACCATGCAGTGAGTGGCGAATGGTCAGAGTGACAGTGAGTCACAACTATTCCAACAACATTGCGTCCTTCTAATGCGCGCTCTAAAGCATGTTGGTGCGATTCCAAAATAGGGCCAGGATCAATGACAACAACATCCCGAGACCCCAGGATGTATGTACCAGTTCCGTGGTAACTGAATTTTGACGGATTCTCAGCAATGACTCGTTGAATCAATGGTGTCGTCTGCTCTGCTATTGCATAAGGAGCAGTGTCAATTCGGGGAACGAACGGAATGGCCACGTCAGGCTTCTTCAATTCCTACAGCGCGCACTTCGCCCACCGTTTTGCCATGACCAAGAACAACCTCGCGCATAGTTTCAGGAACCGCAGATACGTCTACACCTAATCTACGCAATGCAGCCAGCAATACTGTTGGAGTGGCACGACCTGATCCATCCGACAGTTTCAATGCAACAGCGTGACCATCTTGTGTTGCCGCCACGTAAACAGATTCTGCTCCGTCTTTAGCGAATAGCCCGGGGACGTGGGACACAATTGTTGTGACATGCCGTCCGTCGCCGCCGATCACATATGGATGTTGCGACATCGCGTTGAATACTTGTGTTCCGGCTGCGCCTGCATCACCCACTGCAATAGCCCGCATGGCTTTTGCTAAGCCAAGTAGCTCAACAACATGCGCCGGCGCACCGCAACCATCAATTCCAATGGCTAATGGTTCACGTTGTGTAGTTTCGGCAATTGTTTCTGTGATGGCAACTTGAAGTGGATGGTGTTGGTCGAGGTAACTCTCTAAGGGCCAGCCGTTCTGGACACACGTTGCCAACATTCCTGAATGTTTGCCACTGCAATTCATTTGTAACGACGACTTCGCGTCACCTCGACGAATGGCCTCATGCGCCGATGGCACATGCAATGGGTAATCAACAGTGTTCAATAGCGCATCATCTGACAAACCCGCACCACGCAAAATTTTAAGTGCTGTCTCACGGTGAATACTTTCGCCATTATGACTAGCGCAGACCAATGCGAGTTGTTCGGGTGGCAATGTCAAGCCGTGGCGCACCATTGCTAATGCTTGGAATGGCTTGGTGGAAGAACGCGGGTATACCGCAATATGCGGATCACCAACGGAGAAACTCACATCTCCATTCGGCTTCAACGCGACAAGAGCCCCGAAGTGAACGCTCTCATCTACCCCACTGCGCGAAACAATGGCAAGCGGTGCACATTGCTCTGGCGATACTCCGATCAACTTGGATCCTTCCATCCACCACCGGTTTTCTTCCGTCGCGCTTTCTTGGGTTGCAAGTTCGTCAGCGGGTCCTCAAGCACTTCGTGACGCACACCCCAGGCAGAAATGAGCGCTTGCCCCATTGCAACTGCAGGGAGTGCGAGAATCGCACCAATTGGTCCGAGCACAGCACCGCCTGCCAAGGCTCCGCCAAATGCCAACGCAGGATGAAGTTCAAGTGTGCGAGCTGTGATTCGTGGCGACAAGAGATAGTTCTCAATCTGTTGATACACGAGGATGAAACCAATCACGGCAAGTGCCTTCACTGGTGACTCAATAAAGGCCAGCAGAACTGGCAGTACACCCGCCAAATATGTACCAATCACAGGCAAGAACTGCGACACCAAGCCGACCCATAAAGCCATTGCAATTGGTGCGGGTGCTCCGATGGCTTGCAACGCAATCCAATGAAAGAACGCCGACACAACTGCAAGCAATGCACGCGAATACAAGAAGCCACCGGTCTTGGTAATGGCCAATTCCCAGGCATCAAGTACTGAGCGTTGGTGTTCCGGCCGCAATCGAGAACAAATAGAACGTCGCAGGCGTGGACCATCAGCCACTAAGTAGAACGAGAACAACAACACGGTGAAACCTTGGAACAACACATTCAATGCTTGAACTGACACTCTGAAGACATTGTCCTGCTGCGCATCAATAAATTTTTGAACTGCTCCATTTGGATCAGAGATTCGTTCGTTCACTGCTGCTGGATCAATCTGAGAATTGAACGTGTCATTAATGATCTTCACAGTGTCGTTGACGTACTTCTCACTGTTTGACAACAAGTCAGCAACCTGTTGCGTGACCACTGTTCCCATGGCGCCAAGAAAACCAATAACTGCTACAACAAGCGCAACGATGAGGAGCGCCGTCGCAGATCCACGTTTCATCCCTCTGCCAACAAGCTTGTTCACTGCAGGTTCTAGAGCCAATGCAATAAACAAAGACACCAACAACAAGATGAGCAAATTGCTCAAACGATGAAAGGTAAAACGACCAACAATGGTGGCCAGGTACCCCAGCCAAAAGACAGCAACGGCACGTGGCACCCATCGGGGCATCCGCCGTCCATTTGTTTCGGGCGTGGTCACCTGTTCATCAGTCACATTCTGAGCGTAGTGGTCTCATGAAGTGACACATTCGCACGTGGAGTTTGTGCTGCTGGCTGGCACGATGTGTTCGTGTCAACCTTGCCCTCAGCCCTCTCAGACCGAGTGGAAGCGGTTCGCGCTGCCATTGCCGAGGCGCTTCGCCAGCGAGTAATTGGCGATGGCGCAGAGGAAAAACAAGCCGCCATCATGTTGACGCCCGGACCTCGGTGGTTCGCTTCAGACCGACCCATTCACCGTGTTCATTCCGACTCATCCATGTTCATCGGTGGAATGAGAGCACTTCTCTTGCAAGCCCTCCACCCGCTGGCAATGGCCGGCGTTGCGCAACACTCTGACTACAAGACTGATCCATGGGGTCGATTGCAACGCACCGCTGACTTTCTTGCTGCGACATCATTCGGCCCAGAAGACATCGCTCAAATGGCCGTAGACAGAGTGAAGGTCGTTCACCAGCGAGTAGTCGGCACTACTCGCGATGGTCAGACATACTCCGCAAACGATCCACACTTGCTTCGCTGGGTCCACGTTGCAGAGGTGGACAGTTTTCTAAAGGCACATCAGGAGTACGGCGAGCACCCCTTGACGGACAGCGAGAGTGATGAGTATGTCGCTGACATGGCAGTCATCGCATCGAAGCTCGGAGTTCCAGCACCACCTACATCTGTGCGCGGTCTGCGAGACCAGCTCTCCATGTTTCGACATGAAGTTCGTAGCACACCTGAATCACAAGATGTCGTGCGCTACTTACTACTGCAACCACCACTCCCAGCAACTGCACGTGTTCCATACTCACTCATCGGAGCAGCTGCCGTGGCGCTTCTTCCCGCATGGGCGCGCGCCGAACTTCGACTTCCCTATCTTCCAGTCACAGAACGAGTAGTGATTAAACCAATTGGTTCAGCCATTGCCTCAACTATTCGTTGGGCTATTTCCCCCACCCGCGTTTCGCCAGCACCGTAGCCACGTCGCCATTGGGTGTGACTCGCACCCTCTCTAAACCGAGCCACGTCGCCATCAATTGCAGTTCTTCGCGTAATTCACTTGCTACATACGCAATGTCAATGTCATTCTCGCCAAATGCGCCAAGAACAAGCAGAGACTTTTCTTTTCTGTCTGATTTAAGATCAACACGTGCGACGATCTGGTCGCCCACCAAGAATGGCAGTACGTAATAGCCGTATATGCGCTTTGGGGCTGGTGTGTAGATCTCAATGCGATAGTGAAAATTGAACAAGCGCTCTAATCGCGGACGGCACCACACCAACGAATCAAACGGCGACAACAACGCTCGTGCTTCAACAGAGCGCGGCATTTTTGCAATGGGCAACTTGTATGCATTGTCTCGCCACCCATCAACGCGAACACCTTCAAGTTCACCCTCGGAGACCAAGTCACTCACAATGGTGCGAATTTTTCCCGGAGTCTGACGGTGATAGTCCGCAAGATCATTCAGTGTTCCAACTCCAAGACTCTTTGCTGCGAGTAAAACAAGTTGTCTGCGCGCATCATGTTCATTCGGCGTTGGCTGCTGAAGGATGTCATGTGGAATCGCATGATGAGGTGCGTAGTACATCCTTGCAAAATCAGATGTGCGACGTCGCGCAGTAATTTCACCAGACCAAAACAAATACTCAAGCAATGCTTTGCCGGTATCCCAATCCCACCATGAACCTTTTGGGCCCTTTCTGGTCTTCACATCGCCAGCAACAAGTGGACCGTCCTCATACACCCGTTGTCGAATCTCTTTCAACAATGCAGAATTCTGTTTCGCCGCACGAACTAAGCCGCCCCACATCTCGCCTTGCTTTGCTTGTTCCATTCGCCACCGCAGTAGCGGATGCATGGAAACTGGAAGGTGCGAAGCCTCATGACACCAGTACTCAAACAATTCGCCGTCATTCGTGGCGTCAGGAATCAATGAGCGAGGATGGTTCCCCAAACGTGAAAACAACGGAAGTTCTTGGCTCCGTACCAGAACATTGACCGAATCAATTTGGACAACACCAACGTGATCCATCAGTTTTCGTAAGTGACGTCTATCTACGCGACCACTTGGACGTGGCATCGCGAATCCCTGTGCGGCCAACGCCATTCGGCGTGCCGACGAAAGAGATATCTCAGTCGGCGACAGTGATGGTGACACTGTTAATCACCACATCGTCAATGGGGCGATCGCCTCGTGCGGTGGGAACTTTCTGCATTGCATCAACAACGTCGAGTCCCTTCACTACTTGACCAAACAATGCATATGCGGGTGGCAATTGCACGCCGCTTGGACCAGAGATGAGAAAAAACTGTGAACCATTTGTGTTTGGTCCGGCGTTTGCCATTGCAAGAGAACCAATTTGGTACTGCCCGGGCTTTGGCAATTCATCGTCAAATCGATAACCAGGTCCGCCCATTCCCGAACCAGTTGGGTCGCCACCTTGACACACAAAACCATTGATGATGCGGTGGAAGATGATGCCGTCGTAGTAGTGGTATGCAGCGAGGTACACGAAGTTGTTCACGGTCTTTGGTGCACGGGCTGCATCAAGAGCAATCACCAGTGTTCCCATGGACGTTTCCATTGTTGCGGTGTATCGCTTTGTTGGATCGATGCCCATTTCCGGGGCTGCTGGAAACTTTTGTGTCTTTGGTGCTGAACCATCAAGTGGTGGGAAAGGCAAACTCATGCCTGACACGCTACAAGTGGCGCCACTGTTGAGCCTCATTCGCTCCGCAAAGCCCTTCACGCCTACGATGTCACCTGTGAATCCAGAACAGCCTCTCAACCTTGACGACATGGAACGCGACTTAGCAGACGTGGAACTTGCACTTGGTCGCCTTGAGAACGGCACGTACTGGACTGATGAACTCACTGGTGCACCACTTGATTCATCGCACTTGGCAACGAACCCAACGGCTCGCCGCAATCCGGCGTAACGCTTTTACTGTTCGCGAAGTTTTGCGAGCAAGCGCAAGATCTCGAGATACAACCACACCAAGGTGACCGTGACACCGAGAGCGCAATACCACTCCATGTGAGCGGGCAGCTTGTTCGCTGCACCGCGTTCAATAGTGTCGAAGTCGAGCGCCAAGTTGAATGCGGCAAGGCCAGCAACAAACACGCTGAATCCAATTCCCATTGGGCTTGCATCGTTGATGAACGATGGCATATTGCCGAAGATGCCGAACACGAATGAGATTAAGTAGAACGCCATTAATCCGAGCATTGCGCCCATGACGATGCGACGGAATTTGTCGTTCACCGTGATGATGCGGCTGCGATACAGCAACAACATCACAACGAAAACTCCAGCAGTGGTTCCAATTGCTTGCAACACAATTCCGCTATAGGCCTCTGAGTACGCCCGGCTAATTGCGCCGAGCACAACACCTTCAGCCAACGCATACACCGGAGCCAAATATTTTGCGAGATGTGGTTTGAACGTTGATGCAATCACTGCAATCAACGCGACGATTAAGCCACCGAACAACCAACCAGTTGGCAATTGCACCACATCACCAGGAAGTGGGTCTGCAATGGACATCCATGTCACGGTTGCCGACGCAACGATGAGCACCAACAACATGAGCGTTGCGGAAGCTGTGCCGCGAACGGTCATGATGCCGCCATCCCAGCGACTCACCGGACCGTCTGTGATGGGTTCGGTAGTGGGCGGTGCCCAGGTGTTATTGGGTTGATCAAGGTTGCCAAGGCCCATGGCCTTGTCATTCAGCAGAGGGTTAGCCATGCCCAAAACCTAACTGTTGTGGAGTATTTGGTGGTGTCAGCCCGTGAATTACTAAATGTTGTGGTTGGACTGTGGCTGCTGGGAATGAGGTCGGTATCCTGCCCCTATTCGCCCTTTCGGGTTCGAATAAAAGGTGAGGTGAAGAGTGGCTAAGGACAGGATTGACCGCGACGAAGAGGATCTCGTCAGGCTCTATCTCACTGACATCGGTCAGTACACCCTGCTTACAAAGGACGACGAAGTTCGCCTCGCCAAGGCCATTGAGGCTGGCAAGATCGCATCTGCCGAGATGGAGCAGACAGCCAATTTGTCCGCCACGAAACGCCGAGAATTGCGTAAAGCAATCCGTGAGGGCGAAGTGGCCGAGCGCGCATTCGTGCAGTCAAACCTTCGCCTTGTGGTCTCCATCGCAAAGAAGTACCAGGCATCTGGTCTTCCCCTTCTTGACCTCATTCAAGAAGGCAACCTTGGTCTCATGCACGCCGTCGAGAAGTTCGACTGGCGTAAAGGGTTCAAGTTCTCTACCTACGCAACATGGTGGATTCGCCAGGCAATCACCCGTGGTATCGCAAATACCGGTCGTACCATTCGTCTTCCAGTCCATGCTGGCGACACGCTTGCACGTCTGCAAAAAGCACGCTCACGCCTCGAGCTGAAGTTTGGTCGCCCTGCAACACTTGCCGAATTGGCAAAAGAAGTAGAGATGCCAGAAGACAAGGTCACCGAGGCACTTCGTTTCGCGGCAGAACCTCTGTCTTTGTCAGAGCCACTTCGTGAGGATGGCGATGCAGAACTTGGCGACGTGGTGGAAGACCGCTCCGCAGAATCACCCTTCGAGGTTGCAGCTACATCGTTGTTACCAGAAGAGATTCAGCGTTTGCTCGCCCCACTAGATGAGCGCGAGCGCGAAATCTTGAAGCTTCGTTTTGGTCTTAATGGAGGTGAAGGTCGAACACTTGAAGAAGTGGGTGAACACTTCAACCTCACTCGCGAGCGCATTCGTCAGATTGAAGCACGTGCAATGAGCAAGTTGCGCCACCCGTCATCAGATACTGGTGCACGCGATCTTCTCTCGGTCTAAAGACCGCTATTAACTTTGTGAAGTTTGTGGTTTCACAACTCTTGTAATTCCATCAATGGCCGCCACGACGCCAACAGCAAGTAACGCTGGTAACGAAGCGCGCGCTATCCACGGGGAGTCAAGCCCTGGCACATACGCAGCACGTACTTGGTCGATGCATAACCATGCTGTAATCACCAGTGTCACTCCTGCACCTGCGTTCAAACTGACAGCAATGTAGTGACCACCATCTCGACGTGATGCAGAAATTCCCAAGAGTGAAATCACAAGTGCGCCTACACAGAACATCATGAGAACGGGCGTAATGCGCGCATCATCGGGAAGGCCGGTGTACTCCAGGTAACCCACCACCATGCCAATGATCGATGCAATTGTTGTGAGCCAGAAAAACGCTCGGGGCCGACTGAGTGCAAGTATGAGTGCAACCAGGAGTGCGGGAATACCAAGTGCCCACCACAAAACAGAGGCTTTATCGCGGAGATACAGCGTTCCCGATACAACCACTGGGCTACCAGCAACAATCACTGGAATTTCCCAATCAAGAACTTTTCCAGAATTGTCAATTGCTGCAGGTCGCTTTGGACTCATCCAATGTGAACGATGGTCGTGCCACATTACAATTCCGTTGGTGGAAATAGTGCGCCACTTTGGTGCAGCTTTCGGGTCAACGTTTGAAACGTCGACATTGCCGTAGCGATCACCGTTCAATACCGCGGTCACCGATGCCTCATTGATTTCTACAACACCCTCGGGAGATATGCGCAGATACTGCTCCTCGTCATATCCAGGTACTTCCACTCGAACACCGTCGGACTCCAATCGAACGAAAGTGTCGCCACCTACGATGCTGAATTTCACGCCGTCCGGCAGAGAGGGAACTACTGACGTGATCACAGATTCGGTATCTCTCGGTTGAACGCTGTCTCCAGAACCAATATGAGATGGGACCATAGAAATCAGCGACATAAAGCCAAGTAGCGCACGCACATCCTTGACGGTACTGCCCCTAGCGCACTAGATACATAGTCTGTGTCCATGACCACACTTCCAGCAGAACTTGCGCTTCTCATCAGTGACAACGTTTGGGCGCGGGAAGGTGACGCCATCAAGGACATTCTTCCATCCGTACGACCTGTCATTTATGAAGGCAACGACCCAATCCCTGTAGAGATTGTCTCCAGCATTGACGTTGCGTTTTACTCCAGCGATTTATGGCCGGAGCGCTCTCGGGGCATCGCACTGTCCATTATTCAAGCCTCAAACTTGAAGTGGCTCCATACATTCTCTGCAGGTGTTGATAGTCCGTTCTTTAAGCAATTGCAAGATCGCGGAGTTCGATTATCAAATTCAACCGGTGCAACAGCATCACCAATTGCGCAAACGGCAATCCTGTACATGTTGGCCCTGAGTCGAAATGTTCGTGCGTGGATGCAGCACCAAGATGCACGCGAATGGCAACGTCATGAGTTTGATGAACTTCACGGCGCAAGACTCGCAGTCATTGGCATGGGACCAATCGGACTTGAAATCGCTCGCCTCGGAGTTGCGCTCAATATGGAAGTCGAAGGAATTCGTCGCACACCAACTGGCACCGAGCCGTGCCCAACTTTTGGTTTTGAAAAATTGGACGATGTTTTGTCGCGTGCAGATTGGGTTGCTGTTGCACTTCCACTCACCGACGACACGGTCAATTTATTTACACATCAACGCCTCGCGCGCATGAAGCCTGGTGCTCGGTTTATCAACGTTGGTCGCGGTGAACTAGTGGATGAGCCCGCTCTAATTGCACACCTTGCATCTGGCCATATCGCTGGTGCCGGACTTGATGTATTTGCAACTGAGCCATTGCCAGAAGACTCACCCTTGTGGTCCATGCCCAATGTCATTGTGACGCCGCACAGTTCGGGTGCATCACCTAAATCAGCATTACGAGCCGAGAAGATATTTGTAGAGAACTTCGCCCGTTACGTGAATGGTGAGGCTCTACGCAACGAAGTGCGTTCGTAATTCCTCGTAGCGTTTTCGTGCGCACACATAGCCCTCACACCACAGGAGGGCCATGTTCATCATCTTCACATCACCTAAGAATGGCAACGGAGTAACTGTCACTACAGCGTCATACTCTTTACTGTCCGCTCTACGGGGAACTCGCACTGTTCTTCTCGATCTCTGTGGAGATCAACCAGCTGCACTCGGCATGCCAGAGCCAACCGGACCAGGTCTTCATGATTGGCTATCTGAAAATTCCACTGGCGATGCCACTCAGTTGTTGTCCATGGGGCGCGAGGCAACACATGGTCTCCTTGTTATCCATCGTGGGGCACAATTCATCACAGGAGAGCCGCGCTGGTCCGCACTTGCGCAAGCAGTGGCCTCGTTGTCGTACACCGTTGTCATCGATGCTGGCGTTGGCCGCTTACCTCACGAACTCACGCAGATTGCCACCAAAGTCATCACCGTGGTCAAACCTTGTTATCTCTCACTTCGACGCGCCACTCAGTTACCGACTCCGTCATCTGTATTTGTTGTGAAAGAAGATGGTCGAGCACTCACCGTGAAAGATGTGGGTCACGTGCTCAACGCCCCCATTGACGCAGAGATACCTTATGAAGCAGCTATCGGACGCGCAGTAGACGCAGGCCTATTGCCGTCACGTGTTGAGCAACTGTTAGGTCGTCACATACCAACGCTGTAGCAATGCAGGTCACCAATCTTCGCCCACTGCAGCCATATTTGTCGTCGCCTGATGTTGTGGAGGTAATGGTTGTCAATGGAACTGACATATGGGTGGAACGAACAAATGGAATTGTTCACGAAGGTTCCATCACCTCCAGTGATGTAGCCCATGTGGTGGAGGGCATTAGCCGCCTCTCTGGTCGACGCGTTGACACCATGAGCCCCATCTTGGATGCGCGACTCCCCGATGGTTCGCGTGCATGTGTGGTGCTGCCCCCAGTTTCCATCCACGGAGTCAGCATCAACATCAGAAAATTTCCATCACGTGTGCTTCCGCTTGCAGCATTTGCCACTGAGAAAGTGTGTAACCAAGTGCGCCAACTCGTGACATCACATGCGAATGTTGTGGTCTCTGGGGCAACATCAACCGGAAAAACGTCGTTGATCTCAGCGGCAACAGAATGGTTTGAACCAGAAGAACGTGTGGTGTGTGTTGAAGACACTGCAGAGATTCGCTGTCGCTACGCACATGCCGTGTACCTACAAACACGGCCCGCAAATCAAGAAGGGAACGGCCTTATCTCTTTGCATCACTTGGTGACCACCTCGCTAAGAATGCGTCCCGACCGCCTCATAGTTGGTGAAGTGCGGGGTGAAGAAGTGGTGGACATGTTGTTAGCCCTCAGCTCCGGACACACCGGCAGTTGGACTTCTGTTCATGCAGTCTCTGCAGATCACACCGTTGCTCGACTTGCCTCATTACTTCAACGACATCATCCGCAATGGAGCCGCGCTACGTCGATTGATTTGGTGACATCGGCAATTGACGCCGTCATCCATCTTGAACGCCTTCCACATGGTCGAAGATTCATTTCCGATGTTCTCGTTTTCAACAAAAACATGACTACTGCATCATGATTCATCTAGTTCTCACTGCAGTCTGTGCCTGGGCTCTCATCCCCTATCTCTGTCAGTACTGTGATCGGCGATTAGCGAGGAAATCTTATGAAGTGACCTCATCTGTTGCATCACCCGTTACATCTCCCTCACTACAAGTGTCCGCGCCGTTAACAGCACGCAGGGGTGAAGCAGAGTTCCTTGAATCGCTCGCTATGAAAGTTCGTAGTGGCGTACATGCCCAGACTGCACTCATAGAAATGGCCAATGCCGGCGAGTTGCCTCAACAATTGGCTGAGGTGATCCTGCATTATCAGGACGAGTCTCTTCACACTGTTCTGGTTCATTTCAAGACGATGGCTCAGAATTCAGAGCTCTCGCTCCTTGCAACGTTGCTTCTTGGTGCATGTCGACACGGTTCATTAGACCCCCGTGCTGTAGATCATGCGGCTCGAGCGGTGCGTACAACTCGCGAGCAGTCATCGCGGATGCTCGTTGCGTCTGCTCAAGCACGCTTCACATTGCAATCTCTCACTCTGTTACCAATTCTGTCGCTGCTTGGTGGTGTCATTTTTTCGTCGGCGTTTCGTTCTTCTGTCAGCCATCCAAGCGTTATTGCCCTCGTTGCAATCGGAATGTCTTACAACTACGCCGGATACATCTGGATGAAGAAAATCGTGTCTTCGATGAAATCGCTCTCACAACCAACAGCACTACAGGAACTCATCACATCCACCACCATCTCTCTCTACTCTGGTGAGCCTCTCCTCGTAGCAATTGAAAGTTGGGACAGAATTAATTCTCTTGGTTCTGAGGTTGCACAGCGATTGCTACATGGAGAGCTGTTGTCGAGCGCACTTCTGCCACTTGAACTGCAGTGCGGAAGTTCTGGTTATTCAGTACGACAGTTATTGATTGATTGTTACCTCAGCGGCACACCGACCTCCGACGTAATCAGTCGCCTCAATGAAGATTTGGAATTTGGCATCACGCAGCGAACCAACATTGGAATCCAAAAATTAACGAACAAACTTTCCTTTCCAATTGTCTTCTGTGTCCTGCCAGCATTTCTCCTACTGGCGTTATTGCCCATTGTTGTTGCCACGTTCCGCTCTCTTCCCTCCACATCAATCGCATAAGGAGAGTCAATATGAAGAGAAGTGGTTACAAAGATCGCGCACAAGCAACAACTGAATATGCGCTTGTGTTGTTAGTGGCAGCCGTTATCGCAGGTCTTGTCATCACATGGGCCACTGCGGGTGGTGGCGCTGGGAAGATTGGTGAACTTTTTGACGGCATCTTTGATTCCATCATCAATAATGCAAGTACGCCCACGCAATAGAGAACGCGGTCAATCAACACTTGAGTTCGCGTTGGTATCGCCACTGGTTTTCGCATGCGCTGGCGTTCTCATCTCCATCACGGTGATGTGTATTCAATTTCTGTCCTTGCACGACATTGCCCGTACCGCGGCTCGCGCTGCTGTGGTGTCCGATCATCCATCACAAGCGGCACAAGACAGCGTTCACGATGCTTCTATTCGCGTAAATGTGGCCGAAAATCTTGTTGCGGGAACTCTGACGGTCACCGTGACGAGAACGGGTGGACTGTGGTGGATGAATCGAGTGTTATCTCGGCGCGCCATCAGTCAGTCGGTCACCATGATGCGTGAAGCGCCACTGGTTCTTCAATGAAAGTGGCTACAGAAACCAGAATGGCTGAGGTCCAGTGTTACCTGAACCTCAGCCACCTGTAAGGGGAAACTGTGTTGTCGCGATGACAACGAGGATTTAGATGTTTGCTGACGTGCCTTGTGCTGAAGGTGCGGCTGGCTGTTCTGCAGGTACATCACCCATTGGGCCATGACCATAACGACCACCACGTCCGCCGTGACCGCCACGTCCACCAGGGCCCTTTGGTCCACCAGCAGGACGTACTCCGTTCACCATGTCATCGAGACGAGTCTTGAACTCTGCGAGCTTTGCGTCGGCTTCTTCTTGGGTGTGCTTTCCAGATAAAACTTCCTCATCAAGGTGTGCCTTGAAATCTGCTGCAAGAACATCTTTCACATCGTTAATGTCAACGTTCTTTGCATCGGCAATTTGCTTGATGGTCTTTCCGGCCCGAAGCTCAGTCTGCAATTCTGTTTCGCTCAGATTCAAAGCCTTTGCGAGATTTGCAGTAGCAAATGGTGCGCGTCCCATGCCATGGCCACCCTTGCCGCCGTGACCACCCTTGCCGTGGGCCATACCCACTCGGTTCACCATCTCGTCAAGACGCCCTTTGAAGAGGACCAACTTTGCATCAGCTTCTGCCTGGGTGTGTTCACCAGATGCGACTTCTTCGTCGAGATGTGCCTTCATCGCGGCGACCATTGCGTCGGTCACCTTGCTGAGCTCTACATTTTTTGCATCAGCTACTTGCTTGATCGACTTTCCACCCTGCAACTCGGTGACCAATTCTGCTTCTGTCATTCCAAGTGCTTGTGCAGCAGCAACCAAGATCTGTGGACGAGACTTCACAACGCCAGTGGTTGGCTCGGTGGACTCTGCTGTCACAGTTCCCTCAGCTTGGAGTGTGCCGAGGTTTGAAGCGTCGGTAGTTCCGTCACCCTGCACGTCGTCTGCAACTGTGACAACTGCGGATGACTGACGAGCTACTTGCGCACTTGCGAATCCGGTGAGACCAAGGACTGCTGCGCCGGTTGCCACGACGAGACCGGAGGCCACTGCGACTTTTGCGAAACGGGAGTTGATTTTCATGTTGGGTACTTTCTCTGTTGGGTGATCACCAGGTCTTTCTGGCTGGACCCACTTTCACGGCTCTAGGTAAGAAGTAAACATGAGAAGAGTAAGAGCAGGTCAAGAATCCAGCAAAGGGTCATAAAACCCTTGTATTTCATGGCTACGGTGAAGTCATGGATACCCGAAAAGTGCTCATAGCCGAGGATGATCCGGCCGTTCGTAAGGCCGTTCAGAGGGTCTTAGAGCTTGAAAACTACGACGTCACCGCCGTGAACGATGGCCAGGCAGCACTTGAGGCCCTCACTAAGACCCACTTTGACCTTGCCGTTCTGGATGTCATGATGCCGTTTGCAGACGGCCTCACCGTCTGTCGCGAAGCGCGTCATCGGGGCGTATTGACCCCCATTCTTCTTCTCACCGCTCGCGTGGAAGTTGGCGACCGTGTTGCCGGACTCGATGCAGGTGCAGATGATTATCTCGTTAAGCCATTCGTTATCGACGAACTACTTGCACGCTGTCGTGCACTTTTACGCAGGACATCTTCGTCAACATCATCTTCAGTGCTAAAGGTTGGCGATCTCACGTTGAATACTTCATCGAGAGAGGTGAAGCGTGGCGACAGAGAACTAGTTCTTACTAAAACGGAATTTGATCTTCTTGAATTGCTCATGCAACAACCAAACACTGTGGTGACGCGTGAGCAAATTTATGAAGACATTTGGGGATACGACTTTGAAACAAGTTCAAAGTCGCTTGATGTTTACATTGGCTATCTTCGTCGTAAAACTGAAGAGAACGGAGAGAGTCGCGTTGTGTATACCGTGCGCGGTGTTGGCTACACGGTGAAAGAATCATGAACTTACGTACACGTTTTGTCGCAATTACTGCTGGCTTAGTTTTTGTGCTTGCAACCGCAATGAGCGTAGGTGCCTACAGAATTGCCACAAGTCAACTTTCATCGCGAGTCAATGAATCATTGAATACGCGAATTGAAACCATTCTTGGCATCGTTGCCGACCCGTTATTTAGCTGGCAAGACGCGTTTGGACGAGGTCCAGCAAACCGAGCAATTTTGCAGACTGAAATGGACTCCATCACTCAAGTGGTGTTACCTGATGGCCGCATTCTGGGCCGACAAGAAAATCCAGTGCTTCCTATTCCGGATGGGGCGAAGTCTCTTGTACCCGGCAGTGCAAAGATT
Organism: Ilumatobacteraceae bacterium; assembly: GCA_049433485.1. Lineage (GTDB taxonomy): Bacteria > Actinomycetota > Acidimicrobiia > Acidimicrobiales > Ilumatobacteraceae > UBA2093. The sequence continues at coordinate 17,766 of JBMTEX010000032.1, forward strand.
CAGAAAAGCACGGTCACCATTAATTCTCATCAATTCAAAGTCTTCACTATCGCAGCTGCCGATGGCACGCTGATTCAAGTAGCAAAAGACAATCAAATTGTTGTTGATGCTCAGCGAGGGATGCGCTTCTTGTTGCCATTGTTTGCACTCCTTGCGGTAATTATCTCTGGTGGCGCAGGGTGGTTGTTTGCTCGCCGTATTAGCAAGCCTCTTGAAGATCTTGCGGAAACGGCCGAATCTATTGCCACTACGCAAGACCTCAATAAGACCATTGATCTTCCGGGAAACGACGAAGTGTCTCAACTTGCAAGAAGTTTCAACACAATGTTGGCCGCACTTCGCGTTAGTAGTGAACGTCAGCGCCGACTCATTCAGGATGCCAGCCATGAATTACGAACTCCACTCACTAGTTTGCGAGCAAACGCAGAGTTACTGGAAAGAACTTCGTTATCCGACGCAGATCGCACTTCAATTCTCGCCGATATCAAGGCAGAAGTTGACGAACTCGCAGATCTCAGTAGCGAACTGAATGCACTCGCAACAGATCAACGCGCGGCAGAAGCTGTTGCACCGGTGGACCTCGCAGAGTTGGCACACGAAATTGCTACGCGCGCATCACGACGCACCACTTCCCCGGTCACAGTTCACGTCACGGATGATCACGTTGTTGCCGCGCGACTTCACCAGTTGGAACGTGCAATTTCCAATTTGGTGGACAACGCCATCAAATTCAGTTCTGGTGCAGGAGAAGTAGAAATTCATGTTGGTGCGCATCGTGTGGAAGTACGCGACCACGGTCCTGGAATTTCAGACGAAGACAAAACAAAAGTATTTGACCGCTTTTACCGGGCCACCGCCACACGATCTATGCCAGGGTCTGGCCTGGGGCTTGCCATTGTGGCTCAGTTTGCAGACGACAACAATGCTCACACATATGTCTTAGATAACGCCGGCGGCGGAACAATTGTGGGATTGCAGTTCGCCGACTAACGCGATTGACGTCGACGCACTCCACGTTTATCTTGAGCTCGTTCACGTTCAACTTGCTCTTCTTCCACGGCAAGTTCTTCTGCAACAAGCCGTCGTAGAGAAGTCAATCGCGACTCTTTCAATACGCCCTGTGCAATTGCTTCCATCACGGCACAGTTCGGCTCGTCAATGTGCTTACAGTCTCGGAAACGGCAACTCTCCGCAACATCAAAAACGTCTTGGAATGCGCGTTCTATTCCAACGCCGCTCGTCCACAGCGTCACTGCACGCAAACCAGGAGTGTCTAACAGCCATCCTCCACCAGGAAGTGCAATGAGTTCTGCGGCCACGGTGGTGTGTCTACCCCGCTGGTCGTCTTCACGAACATCACCAGTTCGTTGCACTTCATAACCCACCAATGCATTCACCAAGGTTGACTTACCAACGCCGCTTGCACCAATAAAGGCAACTGTTTGCCCGGCGTGAGCAAATGATCGAACCTTGTCGATCCCGATACCAGTTCGAGAACTCACTGGAATTATCTCAATATTGAGTGCAACTTCTTGCAACTCGGCCCGCACACGTTGAATGTGTTCCTCACTGACTGTGTCTATTTTTGTTAACAACACAACGGGAGTGGCACCGCTGTCAAAGCCAAGAACTAATTCGCGTTCTAACCGACGTTGATTGACATCGGCATTCACGGCATGCACCAAAAACACAGTGTCAATGTTGCTGGCAACAATCTGCCGCGTACCTCGAGCACCCTCAAAAGAGCTCCGACGAGTTAACGCGCTTTGTCGTTCAAAAACGCTGTCTATTCGCTCTGCATCAGGAGACACCAACACGCGATCCCCAACGGCCACTTCCACGCCAATGTTGCGCACTCGAATGATCTGGCTGTCATCCAAAAGAACGGTGCTCCACCCACGGTCGAGACGCGTCACACGACCAGTGAGCACCGGTTGACACGGGTCATCGGTATGTGTGACATGTGAACTCATTGATAGAAACCGTATCGCTCTCTGTCTTGTCCAACGCAGAAAATGCCTAGCATTTACGCGCCCCTCAAAATGTAAGGACCCCTTGTGCTGCGTCAACTCGCCACTTTTGCTGTTCGCCGGAAAAAGACCATGGTTCTTGGAATCTGGTTGCCCCTCGTCATCATCATCTCTTTTGTCAGCAACTCCGTCGGTGACGGTTTCCGTACCGAAATGGAATTGCCAAATAGCGATGCACGCGACGCCCAAGAGATGATCTCCAAGGTGAGTCCGAGTGATGGTGGCGAAAGCAGCCAAATTGTCATCAAGACCACATCGTCAATTGACGACGAGACAACAAAGACAGCTCTCAATGCGGCACTTGCAGAAGTGGCCAAGATTCCTCGAATTCGCGTTTTATCTCCTTACGACGTCCCCACCCAGGTGAACCCTGCACGCACCATTGCATTTGCTCAGGTGACAACACCCGAAGACATGTCAATGGAAGAAATGACTGTTGTCGCCGAAGAAATCAAAGACATCACAGCATCCCTACGCACAACTAGTGGGGTCACTATTGAATATGGCGGGCAGCTGTTCCGCGTGTTTGCAATGCCAGAGAGTGAAGCATTGGGACTCTTAGCCGCCATCATCATTCTTGTTTTGGCATTTGGTTCTGTCATTGCGATGGGGTTGCCCATCGGTATCGCGCTTCTTGGCCTCGCCGCAGCCTCAGGGATTGTGGTCATTGTGAGCAACTTGATGTCGATGCCCAGTGAGGCAACATCCATGGTGGCCATGATTGGCCTTGGCGTGGGAATTGACTATGCCTTATTTATTGTGACGCGTTACCGCGAGGCACTTCACGACGGAATGTCTGTTGAAGATTCCATTGTTGAATCCATCGACACATCTGGCCGAGCTGTGCTCTTTGCAGGAATCACGGTTGTTGTCGCTCTTCTCGGCCTCTTGTCTATTGGTCTCGCATTTGTGAGTGGTTTCTC
>JBMTEX010000033.1:0-20247 GCA_049433485.1 Ilumatobacteraceae bacterium
AGATCTACGCAGTCGCTGGACTTGTGGGAGCAACTGTTCACGTCTTGCTTCGCAATAACGGCGCCACAGATGCGGTGCAGGTGTGGATTCCCGTACTCGTGGTGGTGGTCTTGCGGGCCATCGCTATTCGTTTTGACGTCCACCTCCCCCGCACCGGGAAGTCTGGCCAACCCCCAAAATAACCAAAGTGTTGTGATGGGCGTCACAGGCAGATTGGAATAAATCAAAATTTTGATTTGTTACATTTTCTGTCATGAAGCAGCACAGTGAGCAACTCCGAAGCCATGGGCTCAGCGTTACTGCCCAGCGCCTCGAGATTTTGCGCACGGTGGAAGCGAATCCGCACATTTCCGCAGATGCCGTCACTGAATTAGCAGCCGAGAATCTTGGCGCTATTTCAAAGCAATCCGTCTACGACACGTTGAACACTTTGGTGGAAAAAGGACTTTTGCGTCGCATCCAGCCCACCGGTTCATCGGCACGATACGAAGACCGAATCAATGACAACCACCATCACATCGTCTGTCGCACATGCGGCACGGTGGCAGATGTTGATTGCGCAGTCGGCCAACGCCCGTGTCTCACGGCGTCGGAAACTCACGGCTTCATCATTGATGAAGCTGAAGTTGTTTATTGGGGTCAATGCCCCAGTTGCCAACATCAATCTCACTAAAACTCACAACAAAGGAGAGAAACATGAGCAATGAAGCACAGTGCCCATTCTCGGGTGGTGTCATCACCTCCGGAGACATGGGAACCACCAACTCAAAGTGGTGGCCAAACTCACTCAACATCAAAGTGCTACACAACAATCCCGATGCCGGCGACCCAATGGATCCCGACTTCGACTACGCAAAAGAATTTGCGTCGTTAGACATTGATGCAGTGGTCGCAGACCTCACCGCATTGATGACTGACTCTCAAGACTGGTGGCCAGCTGACTACGGCCACTACGGCCCATTCTTCATTCGTATGTCCTGGCACGCAGCTGGTACCTACCGAATGACAGATGGTCGCGGTGGCGCTGGAACAGGCATGCACCGTTTTGCTCCGCAGAACTCATGGCCAGACAACGGCAACCTCGACAAGGCTCGTCGTTTGCTGTGGCCAATCAAGCAAAAGTACGGCAACAAGTTGTCATGGGCAGACCTCATGGTTCTTGCAGGAACTGTTGCTCTTGATTCCATGGGATTCAAGACATTCGGTTTCGCTGGTGGACGCGCAGATGTGTACGAACCAGACGAAACATATTGGGGCGCAGAAACAACGTGGTTGGGCGATGAGCGATACAGCGGTGAACGCGATCTTGAGAACCCACTTGCAGCAGTGCAGATGGGTCTCATCTACGTGAACCCAGAAGGCCCGAACGGCGTTGCAGACCCACTCTTGTCAGCAGTTGACGTTCGCGAGACTTTCGCTCGCATGGCAATGAATGACGAAGAGACTGTTGCTCTCGTTGCAGGTGGCCACACGTTCGGTAAGGCACACGGCAATGGAGACCCAGGCAAGTACGTCGGCCCAGAACCAGAGGCAGCACCAATCCAGGCAATGGGTTTTGGTTGGTTGAACTCATAGGTATCAGGCAAGGGCGTTGACTCCATCACCAGCTGTATCGAAGGTGCATGGACCACATACCCAATTAAATGGGACAACGACTACTTCAAGATTCTTTTGGAGAACGATTGGGAACTCGTGAAGAGCCCAGCCGGCGCTCAGCAGTGGGTACCAGCAGGTGGCGTCATGAACGGAACAGTGCCCGACGCACACGACAAGTCACTGTCACATGCACCAATCATGACAACTGCAGACCTTGCTCTGAAGTTCGATCCTGAGTACGCAAAGATTTCAAAGCGCTTCTACGAGAACCCAGCCGAGTTTGCAGATGCATTCGCACGCGCATGGTTCAAGTTGACCCACCGCGACATGGGACCAAGCACCCGCTACATCGGCAAGTTGGCACCAAAAGAAGAGCTCGTCTGGCAAGACCCAGTACCAGCACCAAGCAAGGTTCCAACAGCCGCTGAGATCGATGCCGCCAAGGCAAAAATTGCAGCATCTGGCCTCACCGTTGCACAGCTCGTTTCCACAGCATGGGCATCTGCATCCACGTTCCGTGGCACCGACAAGCGCGGTGGAGCAAATGGTGCACGTATCCGTCTTGAACCACAGAAGAACTGGGAAGCAAACAACCCAGCAGAACTTCAGAAGGTCCTCGCCGTATACGAAAACCTCAGCAAGGAATCCGGTATCTCCGTTGCAGACCTCATCGTGCTCGGCGGAAACGTCGGCGTTGAGAAGGCCATCGAAGCAGCTGGACACTCAGTAGCAGTTCCGTTTGCACCAGGTCGCGGCGACGCAACCCAGGCACAGACAGACGCTGATTCGTTCAAGTACCTCGAGCCAACCTTCGACGGATTCCGCAACTACCTGCGTCCAGGCCATGCTCAGACAACAGAACAGCTCTTGTTGGAGAAGGCAACACTTCTCAACTTGACTGCCCCTGAAATGACTGTGCTTGTTGCAGGTCTTCGTGTCATCGGAGCCAACTACAAGGGTTCATCACACGGCGTGTTCACGGAGAAAGTTGGTGCACTCACCAACGACTTCTTCACCAACGTGCTCAGCATGGACTACGAGTGGGTTCCCACCGACAAATCAGAAGAAATCTTCGAGGGTCGCAGCCGTGCCACTGGCAAAGTGGTGTGGACCGGCACCCGAAACGATCTCATCTTTGGTTCCAACTCACAGTTGCGTGCCATTGCCGAGGTGTATGCACAACACGACAACCGCGAAAAGTTCGTGCGTGACTTCGTGAAGGCATGGACGAAGGTGATGAACCTGGATCGCTTCGACTTGAAGTAACCATTCCGTAGAGAAGGCCCGTTGCAGAAATGCAGCGGGCCTTCTTTCGTTTGTAAATGCAATTAACGCATAGCGCTAGCTCTTGCGAATGACGCCGTCTTTCACTGCCGCCGCAGCCACTGCTGGAGCAACGCGCTCCACAATTGAGCGATCAAACACCGAAGGAACAACAAATCCTGGAGACAACTGTGCATCGGTGACCGACTCAGCAATTGCAATAGCTGCAGCAAGCTTCATACCCTCTGTGATGTCAGTTGCATGTGCATCAAGTGCGCCACGGAAAATTCCAGGGAACGCCAACACGTTGTTGATTTGGTTCGGATAGTCACTTCGACCGGTGGCCATGACCGCCGCCAAACCGTCACACTGTTCAGGACGAATTTCCGGGTTCGGGTTGGCCATTGCAAACACAATGGGGGCTTTAGCCATTGAGCGAACAACTGCCGCAGTAATGAGGTCTGGTCCACTGACGCCCAAGAACACATCCGCGCCCTTCATCACATCACTGATGGTTCCCATCTTGCGCGATTGGTTCGTGTGTTCTGCAAACCACACCTTGGCAGAATTCATCTCGCCGCGACCGGAATAGATTGCACCCACGCGGTCACAACCAATTACTTCGCCGACACCAGCATTCAACAAGATCTTTCCAATGGCCACACCTGCTGCGCCAACGCCTGCAATAACGACTGACAGGTCTTCCATCTTCTTGCCAGTGATTTTCAGCGAATTCCACAAGGCAGCAAGCGCAACAACTGCTGTTCCGTGCTGATCGTCGTGGAAGACGGGAATATCGAGACTTGCGCGGAGTCGCTCTTCAATTTCGAAACACTCAGGTGCGGCAATGTCTTCCAAGTTGATGCCACCAAATGTGGGGGCAATTCGTTGCACGAAATCAACAACTTCGTCTGCAGTGCGCGCATTGATGCAGATGGGGAATCCGTCTACTCCACCAAATTCTTTGAAGAGAAGTGCCTTGCCTTCCATGACTGGCATAGCACCTTCAGGTCCGATGTCGCCAAGACCAAGTACTGCTGTTCCATTGCTCACAATGGCAACGGTGTTCTTACGAATGGTGTAGCGGTGTGACAGAGCGGGGTCGTTTTCAATGGCGGTACATACGCGTGCAACACCAGGGGTGTACGCCATAGATAGGTCGTCTTTGTCGTTCACCGGAGCCGTCGAGAGAACATGGATCTTGCCCGATTCATGCATGCGGAAGGTGCGGTCCCACCAATCCTTCAATGTAATACCAGGACAATTCTTTACTGCCTCCACTACCTGCAATTGGTGGGCCTCATCTCGACAGTGGACAACGAGATTACGTCGGAGCACTGGCCCACGAACGTCGAAACCATCGAGTGCACCAATGTTTCCTCCCGCATCACCAATGGCGGTGCAGAGGTGCCCCAGTGCGCCGGGCACGTTGTCGAGCTGGCAGTCGAGCGTGATGGAAAAGGCGGCGGTGGGCAGGCTTGGCATAAGAATCTCAAGGTTATCCCCAACCCTTGGTCCGCCACCCCACTCATTAAATTGGCGCCTGACCTAAGGTTCATGAGACGAGGAGGTCACCATGATTGATCAGGTAGTGCATCAGTGGCATTTGTATATGAAGGGCCAATTGGAAGGCGGTCTCGACGTCCTACTGGCCGATGACTGTGTCTTCTACTCCCCCATTGTCTTTACCCCACAGGTCGGCAAAGAAATCACGAAGATGTACTTACTTGCAGCTGGCCAAACTTTGCCTGGCGACAAAAAAGACTCCGACGGCGAGAACACCGAGAAGAGTGGCAAGTTTCGTTACATCAAAGAAGTGAAGTCTGGCAATACCGCTGTTCTTGAGTTTGAAACAACAGTTGAAGGAAAGTATGCAAACGGCGTTGACATCATTACATGTAACGACGAAGGAAAAATCATTGAATTCAAAGTGATGTTCCGCCCGCTACAGGCCATCAATGCAGTTCATCGCCAAATGGGAGCAATGCTGGAGAAGATGTCCCCGAAATAAGCAGATTATTCACCAACTAGTTCTTTGCGAAGCTCACGCTTCAAGAACTTGCCTGTTGCGTTACGTGGAATGGGTTCGCTGCGGAACCACACTCGCGATGGAATCTTGTGCTTTGCCAGCGACTGCGCCAAGAACTCGCTGAGTTCGTCTTCAGTAAGAGCCATTCCAGGACGGAGCAACAATGCAGCCCCCACCTCTTCGCCAAGACGTTCATCGGGAATTCCAAAGACAGCGGCTTCAGCAATAGCAGGATGTTTGTAAATAGCCGATTCCACTTCCGAGCAATACACATTTTCGCCACCACGAATCACCATGTCTTTTGCGCGATCCACGATGTATACAAAGCCATCTGCATCAATACGAGCGACGTCACCAGTGTTCAGCCAGCCATCTTTAATTGTTTCAGCTGTCGCTTCGGGTCGATTGAGGTAGCCAGCAATGGTGACTGCACCGCGAACACACAAGATGCCCACCGTGTTCGGGTCTTGCGGTAAATCGTTTCCGTCTTCGTCAACAAGTTTTCCTTCCAATGTGGGAACCAATGGCCCACAACTTTCCGGGCGATCAACATAAAAGCGAGCCGAATTCGCCGTAATGATTCCGCATGTTTCCGTCATGCCGTATCCCGTGCTGGGTTGTCCACCTTTCAGTGCACCCGCAATCTTTGCCACCAAATCTGGCTGAACGGCGGAGCCGCCACCACCCATTGATTGCAACGATGACGTATCGCGAGTTTGCCAATCTGGGTGAAGCAGCAGTTCGCGACCCATTGTTGGAACACCTGAGAAGGTGGTGACTTTCTCGCGTTCGATCAGTTCAAGCGCACGCCGTGCGTCCCACCTGTACATCATCACAACTTTTGCGCCGGTCAATGTTGCGGGATGCAACAAACAGTTACACGCAGTGACGTGGAATAACGGAGTTGGCGCAAAAATCACGCTGGAACCCGTGAGCGGCGGAGTCGATGGTGCATCAACGTCGCCAGCTGCAATTGCTTTTTGTTCCGCCAATGCAGTTGCAGCGGTCATTGCTGCAATGTTCATGATGTTGGCAACTGAACCGCGATTGGTTAATTGAGCACCTTTCGGAAAACCAGTGGTACCTGATGTGTAAAAAATGGTGGCGTCGTCATCGGTGTCAATCACTGCGTCTGGAAGCGATCCCGGGTCACTACCTGCCATTGCATCCGACCATGCAACGGCGCCGCTGGGCATTGGCCCCTCGTGACGCGCAACAATGAGATGGAGAGGTGCCGCATTTGTAATCTCAACAAAACGTGCAAGGCGTTCACCATCAACAATGAGAACTGTTGGTGCACTATCAGTGAGTGCGTATTCCATTTCAGACGATGTCCACCAGGCGTTCATTCCAACCAATGCCGCCCCAAGCGACACCGTTGCCCAATAGCTCACGACCCATTCGGGATAGTTACGCATTGACACCGCCACTCGGCTTCCACGCGTGACGCCCTGAGATTGCAAGTAGTGCGCGAGAATTCGCACCTGCTGATGAATCTCGGCATACGTATAACGCTCGTCTTCGTACACCAAGTATTCGTTGTCAGCGAATCCTGCGCTGAGCTCCCATAATGCACGCATGTGTGGAGGCACTGAAGCAAAGACCTTGATTGGAATACCGCGAACCGTTTCGGTGGTTGTTGCAAATGGTGAACCAGGCGCATCGAGATCTGCACGGGCTGCCAAGTAGTGGTGAATCATCCTCTCATCATTGCCCAAAAGTGACAATTGTCTCAAGGCGGGCTACTTCCCCAGCACGCCGCATTTAGGCTGGAGAGGTGGAGCACATTCAATGAGGTCTGAGTTCATCATCGATGGATGGTCAATCTCTGGCCCCACACTCACTCTGCAGTACAGATCCGGGGACCTTTCGTTCAACGAGATCATCCATTTCCCCGTCGATATCCAGCCCACCAACGCTGTGTCCCGATTACTTGACCTCCTCGCGATCGTGGCGGGAGTCAGCTATGCCAAAGCTGTTGCGCCTGCATCGGTGACGTTTCCTCAACTCAACATCTCCACACGCGGGTTAGAGCTCATCCATCTCACATTCAACGAAGGGATGCGTGAATTCGCATTCCACAACAATCTCCCGCTGAGCACAGCCTTTGTCATTGACGAAGAACCTCGCGGCAACATCTATCAGAGCGAGACTCGTCGTCCCACAGAGTCACCGTTGATCCCGTTTGGTGCTGGACGAGATTCATGCGTTGTCGCAAGCGCGTTGAAACACCTACAACCCACACTGTTCACAATCGGCACCAACCACTACGCACAACGGGTTGCCGATGAGTTGTCACTTCCACTACTCACTGCATCGCGAACCATTGATGCACTGCTGTTGACACTGAATGCATCTGGGGCGCCAAACGGACATGTCCCCGTCACAGCAATTAACTCTCTCATCTCGTTAATCACGGCCGAACATCTCGGCCACACAAGCGTTGTAATGGCTAACGAGAAGTCTGCCTCTCGACCAACACGAATTGTCGATGGAATTGATGTAAATCACCAGTTCAGCAAGTCTCTACAGTTCGAAAACGCGCTCCGACATGCCGTCAAGGCAACTGGATCACATGTTCAGTACGCATCGGTTCTTCGCTACGTAACGGATGATGCCATCTCTCGGGCGTTTGCCACAAAGTGCACAGCACTGCATCCCCTCTTCATGAGCTGTAATCAAGCAATGCTGCGCGATGAGACGCGACGAAGCAATGGCTGGTGTTGCCAATGCCCCAAATGTCGAGGAATGTTCTTGTCGCTTGCTCCGTTTTTGACACCCAGCGAGATGACATACATATTCGGGCAAGACTTGCTCGCTGACATCTCACAATTGTCTGGGTTCCAGAATTTGATGTCGGACGACGTCAAACCTTTTGAGTGCGTCGCCGACGTTCACGAAGCCAGACAATCCATGTTGGCCCTCACTGCATCCCCATTGTGGTCACAGCATGCAGTGGTGGCCGCATGTGGTGGTGTGGCATTCCAAAACTCTCCGCAATCACCGGCTGATTCAGAAGAATCTTTTCTCACGCCATTTACGAAGGACATTGCAACGTTCTTGGGAGAAAACGCATGAAACTCTCAGAACTACGTTCCATGAGAATTCTCATATGGGGCGGAGGCAGAGAAGGTTCCGAAGTGGCGCGAATACTCACCGAGCAAAAGTGTTCCATTGCGTTCGTCACCGATGCTCCGAACTCAGATGCAACAACTACGTCGCTTGCGGCCGACTACCAGACGACAGTAGTGAGTCCTACGGACATCGCAGATTGGAATCCAGAATTTATTGTTCGTTCACCTGGTGTCTCGCGCTACCGCAACGAACTTTCCGGATTTCCATCATCAGGTTTATTCGCACTTTGGCTGGCAGACCAATCTCCACGCAGGGTCATTGGCATCACAGGCACTAAGGGAAAGAGCACCACCGCAACTTTGATTGTTCACATCTTGCGCGCTGCGGGCCACTCTGTAGAACTTGCGGGCAACATTGGGATTCCTGTGACTGCCACGTCACAACTTTCAGACTTTGTTGTCGTAGAGGTGTCTAGTTATCAAGCAAGTGATTGCACCACTTCGCCAGCCATCGGCGTCCTCACCTCATTAGATGTGGATCATCTTCCATGGCACGGGTCGGTAGAGCAATACCACCACGACAAATTGAACCTCTTCGCGTATGAGCAACTTGAGCACATCATCTTTCACACAGGACATTCACTGATTGACACTTCTCTGCAATCTTTATCTGTCACCAAGAAACGATTCGGTAACTCACAACATTCTGTCCACGTTGCATTGGCAACTCCACAAGGTGAAGCGGCCATTCGACGAATGGGAAATACCACGTTCCCTAAGAATCTTGAACTTGCTATGGACGCCGCACTTGCGGCAGACAATTCACTCACGCTTGCCCACGTGCTACACGCGTTGGATGACATGTCACCCCTTCCGTCTCGTCAAAACATTGTTGGTGAAGTAAAAGGCCGAGTATTTGTTGACGATGCACTTGCCAGCAATCCATTTGGGGTCATTGCCGCAATTGAACGGTTCAATGATTCCCGCTTCATCTTGATTATGGGTGGCGAAGATCGAAACGTTGACTATTCACACCTCTGCAACGCCATCAATAATTCAACAGCGCTTTGTGCAATCGTTCTGCTCGGAGACAGCACCAGTCGACTTCACAAAGCCCTCCTCGCCACCAACACATCCATTCACTTGGCGCTTTCAGAAGATGTCACAGATGCCACAAGACTCGCGGCACAGCTGTCTCAACCCGGCGATTACATCGTGTTTAGCCCAGGCGCTCCCACTCCAGCATCAATTGGAGATTTCGAGACCCGCAGCGCCCAGTTCATCCGAGGAATGAACAGCCTCGGCCTTGCCTGAACATCTGGAAAGTTTTTCAGAATAGGGCCCCCTTGCCCAATGCAGAACTAGCCTTCACAGTCGTGGGATCAGACAACACCGTTGACCGCGAATCGGTAGAGCACGCTCGACAGGTCGCGGCGCAAGAATCAGTACTCAGCACAACACATGAGTCGCATGATTCACACGGTGCTGGTCAACATGGCGGAACAATTGCGTTAGCACTCGGCGCACTTGGCGTGGTCTATGGAGACATTGGCACAAGCCCCCTTTATTCATTCAAAGAGGCCTTCACCGAAAAGTCTCACATCATGACGGTGGACGAGATTAACGTTTTCGGCATTTGTTCGCTTGCGTTTTGGTCACTTGTCATCATCATTTCAATCAAGTACCTCCTCTTCGTCATGCGTGCAGACAACAACGGAGAAGGCGGAATTCTCGCTCTCACCGCGATGGTTCTTCCCCGCCGTGGTCAAGTAGTGCGCAACAGCGCCATCCTGGTCACCCTCGGCGTGTTTGGTACCGCGCTGTTATATGGCGACGGCGTCATCACTCCTGCCATCTCGGTGCTCTCTGCGGTGGAAGGTCTTGAACAGGTATCTACCGGATTCGCCGACTGGGTGATTCCCATCGCAATTGTGATTCTGCTCGGACTCTTTGTTGTACAGAAACGCGGAACTGGAACTGTTGGAAAAGTCTTTGGACCCATCATGATGGTGTGGTTTACCACCCTCGCAGTACTTGGCCTCATGCATATTGCAGATGCGCCACGAATCATTGAATCGGTCAACCCGTTCTACGCCATTCAGTACTTCACACATGAGACTGGCCGAGCATTTCTATCGCTCGGCTCCATTTTCCTGGTCGTGACAGGCGGTGAAGCCCTTTATGCAGACATGGGGCATTTCGGTCGGCGCCCCATCATGGTGGGTTGGTATTCCATGGTTCTCCCTGCCCTTGTCCTGAACTACTGGGGACAAGGTGCGTACCTTCTCAATCCTGAACATGCAGAAGACGTAGAGAGCATTTTCTTCAGCATGGTTCCAGACGCCGTCCTACTTCCCATCGTCATCTTGGCCACCATGGCCACCATCATCGCGTCGCAGGCGTTGATTTCAGGCGTGTTTTCACTGACAGCGCAGGCAGTTCAACTGGACTACCTCCCTCGAATCAAGATTCACCACACCTCTCAAGCACATTCCGGCCAGATCTATGTGCCACTGGTGAACTGGGTATTGATGGTTGCCTGTATCGGCCTTGTTCTTGGCTTCCAAACATCGTCCAATCTTGCCGCCGCGTACGGAATCGCAGTCACCATGACAATGGTGATTACCACGCTCATTTTCTTCAGAGTGTTAACCGATAAATGGAACTGGAAGCAATGGCAAGCATTCTCATTGTGCATTCCCCTGCTCATTGTTGAAGCTGGCTTCCTCGGCGCAAACATTGTCAAAATCCCACATGGTGGATGGTTTGCGCTCGCGGTGGGAACAATCTTGATGGTGCAAATGCAAACATGGCGACGAGGTCGGGCACTTGTAGCAGCCCGTATTCGACGCGGTGAGCGCCCACTGGCCGAGTTCCTTGAAGAGACAGAGGACATCACAAGAGTCAATGGCACGGCGGTCTTTATGTTTAAAGATTTGGGTCAAGCACCACCGGCACTTGTCAACAACCTGCGTCACAACAAAGTGCTCCACAAGAACACGCTGATTGTTTCGGTGGAAACGTCAGACCTTCCGCGTGTAGAAATGAAAGACCGTGCAACTGTTACCAAAGTGGGGCCGGGTGTGTACCAAGTTGAATTGGAATTTGGCTTCATGGATGAGCCAGACGTTCCAGCAACTCTCGCCGCCATGAATCACCCCGGTTTAGACATTGACGTAGACGAAATCACGTATTTCATTGGTCATGAGTCCATCATTGCTGGCAAGGCACCAGGGATGAATCCCCTTGCAGAACACTTATTCGTTTTCCTAAATCGTGGAGCCGACAGTGCGAGCCGATTCTTTAATCTGCCTGTTGATCGAGTATTTGAAGTTGGCTCTCACGTTGAGATCTAATCCGTTGCACAACGTGTAACACAACGAACGCTGATGCAGTTCCAACGAACCAGCCAGCAACAACATCTGACAGCCAGTGAACGTTAAGCGCTAAGCGACTCCATGCCATTGCAACGCACACCATGATTCCAGCGAACTGAAATAATTTCTGATGCTGAATGTGAATCTGCGATAACAGCACGACGGCTACCACGACAAACACGGTTGTATTTGCAACATGTCCTGAAGGAAAACTTCCAGTACTTGTAGAGGTCAGCCAGAAATCTCTCGGTGGTCGTGCGATGTTGGTCCAGTCTTTGAGACTGGCGACTAGCACTGAATTCAACTGCACTGCAATCCATGGAGTTACAGCAATCAACCCAGACGATGTCACTCTCCACAGATAGACGCCACCCACCACACAGAGCGGAAGCAGCACAGGCAGCACCCCAACAGAGGTGACCGCACGTGCGACAGAGATGAATAGTGGGTTATTGACGAAAAACTCCCACACAGGCTGATCAAGAGTCTCAAACACAGAAGCCACAAGAAGAATTAACTCTCTTGTAAACGTTCGGCGCGCAGTGCTGAACGACGTACTTTCCCAGCATCATCGCGAAGTGCAAAATCCACAAATTCAAATGTTCGTGGGATTTTGTACGTCACCAATCGCTCTCCCAGAAATGCCTTTAAGTCTTGGTCGGAAACAACATCGCTGTCTGCCTCGATAATGGCGTGCACCACATTTCCTTTGTCTTCGTCGGGCAGCCCAATAACTGCACATGACTTCACTGAAGGATGTTCTTGAATGGCCGACTCAATTTCGGCTGGATAAATATTTGCTCCACCAGACAAAATCATGTCTGCTGCGCGGTCCCCCAAGTAGAGATACCCATCGCTATCGAGTCGACCCATGTCGCCCAACGATTCCCATCCACCTTCTCGTGTTCGCGCCGATGCTCCGAGGTAGCGATACGTTGGCGTGTCGCGCAAGCTACGCATCCACACCTCGCCCATCTCCCCGATCGGAACTTCGTTCCCATCCTCGTCGGCAATCATCACCGTGCCAGCAACAACTTTTCCCACAGACCCACGATGCGCGAGCCACTCGGGCCCGCTAATGATGGTCGCAGTTTGTGCTTCCGTGCCGGCGTACAACTCAAAGATTCGTTCAGCACCGAGCCAATCGATCCATGCCTGCTTCAACCACTCAGGACATGGTTCTGCGAGATGCCACACCACCCGCAAAGACGACAGGTTGTATGAAAGCCGCTCATCATCGGGCAAACGAAGAATTCGCTTCATCATGGTGGGCACCATGTACAAAACAGTTCCGCGATGCTTTTCAATGGCCGCAAGAGTCTGTGCCGCATCGAACCGTGGCAGCAATGCAACATGCAATCCGTGGAGCAACGCTTGGCAACTCCACACTGCAGGACCGTTGTGATACAGCGGGCCCGGCATCACTAAACAACCGCCAGGATCCATCATGAGTGGAACAGGCGCATCTGGATTCAAAGCCGCTGGATCTCCAGACACAATGAGTTTTGGCCGTCCAGTGCTTCCACCTGATGTCGGCGCTTTCCATGCGGCCGAGACCACATACGGCAAGTGGGATGCATCTCGCTTCGGAGCACGGAAGCCGAGAGGAATACAGGTGCGACCCGCATAAGAGTTTTCCTCTACCCCCACAATTGCGGACGGGTTGGCAAGATCGAGAATGGCATCAAGTTCACGCTGCGGTAAGCGAGACGAGATTGGCTGCGGCGTAGCACCTAGCCGCCACGCAGCAACGTAGGCGATAAAGAAGTCGATGCTGTTGGGGACTGCAACAGTGACCATGTCTCCTTCACGTGTCCCGTGCTCGGACAGGTACACCGCAAGGCTGTATCCCTCATTCAACAGTTCACGCCGTGTGATGGAATCTCTATCACACGTGATGGCTAACGCATCTGGTTGTTCGTTGGCTAGATCTTCAAGGCGCTGAATGAACGAAATCATTGCTTCTCTTTCTAGTCGCACATAAAGGCGCCAGTGTCACCGAAGGTCAGCCATGAGCACCTTTGGAAAGCGATGCCTGCCATCTAAAGAGGGTGAGAACAAGAATTAGAATTCCAACGGCTCCAGAGAAAATGAGCGCGTCTAGCGGAGTCTCTTTCTTGAGAAGACCTTCAATTCCCTTCACAGCCATAAAGAGGACGAGCACGTCAATAATTGATTTCTTGAGATCATTGAGCGAGTCCACTCGCAACCATTCCGGCACCGTGAGTTCATCAATAAACAACTCATACAGACCGATGACCACAATCAATTGAACAATCGAGATCAAATACATGTCAATCACGCTCAGCAATCGAACAACGGACAAATCACTTCGCCATTCGCCTTGCATGAGATCAATGATGAGCTGGATGGATTTTGCAATAGACCAACCAAACGACGCAATGGTGGTAATCGACAAACCGACCACCGCAATCAACACCAGATAGCGGGACGAGTTCAAGAGTCGATTCAGCGGCTTTTCAGGAACATTCGACATGACCCCCACCGTAGTCAGAGCAAGAGGGCGAAAAGCGGAAGTGATGCAAAACTGATCAGCGTTCCCACACCAACGACCGCCACCACTAATTCTTCATCTAAGCCTGCGGAAATGGCGAGTACTCCAGCTGTCACCATTGGTGGCGCCGCGCTTTGGAGAAGCGAAGCCGACCACTCACTCGTCTGCAGATCACCACACACCACTGCAATGAGGTACACAACTACTGGCACCGCAATCATCTTGATTGCAAGAGCGCCGATTGCCACCCATTTCACTCGCTCACTCCACCGGAGCGTGAACCTCAACCCAAGTACCGTCATGGCAACGGGGGCTACCGTCTTCCCCGCTACGTTCAGGGCAGATAACACCACATTTGGTATCGCAACGTTTCGCAGCGCGATACTTAGAACGAGGGCAAGAAATGGTGCAAACCGTGTCAGGCGACGCACTGCTGGACGCCAGCCTTTCTCGGCAGAACCAAAAGATCCCGCAATCCACGAGCCGTACAGAGCTAACGCAAGAAATGTTCCTAATTGGTCGTAGGTCACCGCCGCTGCGACGGCCGCATCTCCAACGAGTGTTCGTACCACTTCAATTCCGAGAAAGCTTGTGTTACCAAGCACACCAACAAGTAACAGCGCACCAACTTGCGAGCGTGCCCAACCACGTAACTGACCAATCACAACAACTGCTGCTGCACAACCCAGCATGGCCCCCCATGCAATCACAATGGGCACCACCGAATCTGATGTCACTTCAATCTGCGACACCTTCGCAATAATCACTGCAGGCAGAGCAATGTTGACAACATAAAGATCAGCCAGACGCAACCAGCGATGCGGCACAGAGAAATGTGTTGTGCTCACCCAGCCCACCAGGAACAGCCCGACAACAACAAACAGCACTATGAAAAACTAGTGGAGGCACAGCACGTTTCAAGGGAAACACAGCTCTGCTGATGTGGGACAATTTTGTATGGCCGCAGACCAACACCAACTTGTCTCACCCATTCTGGGAACTGTCTTCACCATCAAAGTGAAGGTGGGTGATGCCGTTCGGCGCGATTCCGAAGTTGTCATCGTTGAATCAATGAAGATGGAACACCCCGTCGAAGCAGGGTGCGAGGGCATTGTGGCCTCTATTCATATCGCCGAGGGTGACACAATTGCGGCCGGACAAGTGCTCCTTCGTATTACCCCTGGCGTCATCAGTACGCGATCAGCCGACTCCGTAGAGAATTCTTTAACACCCACCGAGCGCGAAGACTTTTCGCGATACAACACGCGGAGACACCTCACTTCAGATGACGCTCGACCCGAGGCTGTTGCCCGACGCCATGAAAAAGGTCAACGAACAGCTCGTGAAAATGTTGCTGATTTGCTCGACCCAGATTCGTTCGTGGAATACGGCTCCTTTGCAATTGCAGCACAGAGAAAACGTCGCTCGCTTGATGACCTCATTGCCAACACACCAGCCGATGGTTTAGTCGGTGGAATTGGCACCGTCAATGCGGCACACTTCCCTGGCGATGCGTCACGCGTTGTTGTTGCTTCGTACGACTACACCGTTCTTGCAGGAACACAGGGATTTATCAATCACCGCAAAAAAGACCGATTGTTCGATGTTGCCGAGCGCCTTCGTACTCCAGTCATCTTGTTTGCAGAAGGTGGTGGCGGACGTCCTGGTGATACAGATTCTCCAGGGGTTGCCGGACTTGATTGTCTCGCATTCTCTTACTTTGCGCAGTTGTCGGGCCTTGTGCCACTTGTCGGAATTGCATCTGGTTATTGCTTTGCAGGCAATGCAGCTCTCCTTGGTTGCTGCGACGTTGTCATTGCAACAGAGAACTCAAATATCGGTATGGCTGGGCCCGCCATGATTGAGGGCGGCGGACTCGGGAAGGTTCTGCCAACCGACATCGGCCCCATCGACGTACAAACAACAAATGGTGTTGTAGATATTCGCGTTCGCAACGAACAAGAAGCTGTAGCAGTTGCGAAAAAATATCTCTCCTACTTTCAAGGAAGCACGGAAGATTTCCAGCGCCACGATGACGGCACAATGCGAGAGCTCATTCCTAGCCAACGCACACGTGTGTACGACATTCGCTCGGTCCTTGATGTTCTCGGCGACATTGGATCCGTACTTGAGTTACGACCCTCGTTTGGCGTTGGCATTCTCACAGCTCTCATGCGCATTGAAGGACGCCCCGTTGGTGTGATCGCAAACAATCCAGCCCACCTCGGTGGCGCCATTGACGCAGACGCAGCAGATAAGGCGTCCCGATTCGTCCAATTATGCGACGCATACGATCTTCCAATTGTCAGCTTGTGTGACACACCTGGATTCATGGTTGGTCCAGATGCAGAGCACGCCGCTCAGGTACGCCACTTCGGACGAATGTTTGTCACCGGCGCAAGTGCCACTGTCCCATGGATCACCATTGTCTTGCGTAAGGCATATGGTCTTGGCGCTCAAGCAATGGCACGTGGAAGTTTTCATACGAATGACATGACCATTGCCTGGCCAACCGGCGAATTCGGGGGCATGGGACTTGAGGGTGCCGTTCGACTCGGCTATCGCAAAGAATTGGAAGCGACTACAGACGAGCAAGAACGTGCAGACCTAGAGGCAACACTGATCGCAAAGGCGTACGAGAACGGAAGCGCCCTCAACACTGCAAGCCATATGGAGATCGACGATGTGATCGACCCGGCCGATACTCGCCTTCGAATTCTGTCCATCATCGGAGAGACTCAATCGTGGCGATCACGACATGGGAAAAAACGCCCGATGATTGACGCCTGGTAATTAGAAGCCGGCTAGCCCTTCACGCAATTGCGTAGCCAATGCATCATCGGTGAACTCCAACGTTGCACTGTTGAACTTTTCGTGAATGGTCGGTGATGTCACCTGTGCAACAACTGTTCCGCCAAGAAGTGTCAACACCTCAGCTGTGGCCCGTGCAGCATGCACGCCACCACCAGGACCAGGACCCACTGCAATCACCATGGACTTCTTGCCAATGATGGGCCCCTTCATAAACGGACGCGACGCCCAGTCGATGACATTTTTTGTTGCTGCAGAGTACGAGTGGTTGTACTCAGGAGTGGCAATGATGACTCCATCGGCTTCGGCTACTGCGACACGAAGCGCAGCCACAATGTCTGGGACAGTATCCGCATCTAGGTCCTGGTTGTACAGCGGAAGGTCCGAGATATCAAACAATGCAATGTTGGTTCCGTCTGGCGCAAGCGACGGTAACGCTTCGAGAACTTTGGTGTTGAATGAATCTTTGCGAAGAGATCCTGAAAAGGCAATAAGAGTTGTCATTGCCGTTTGACGATACGCAGTCCGTTGTCTGTATCCCACATCGTGATGACGAGTTGTTCCCCTACCACTTCGACTAGGTGCAAGCGGGTGACGTCAATGTGAAAAAACTCGCCATCTGAAGGATTTTCTGGCTTCCACTGCATCACACGTTTGCCATCAAGAGGCTTGGCTACTCCACTCACAGACGCATCTCCGCCCTCCATGTCTTCACGCAACGGCGCTGAATACAGCGAGATGCGAGGGTCACGGTGAATATCGTGCACTTTTCGTGCTCCGGGCATACTTCCAAACCACAAAACACCCTCATTGAAGAACACGTTGATTCCACTTAATCGTGGAGCCCCCGAGGCCATCACCGTGCCCAATACGTGATGTGGGTGAGACTCAAAGCGCAGACGGATACTGGACACCAAGCCAGGATGCAAAGATTCAATGTCAGACCATGTCGCCACAGGTTTCAAGGATACGACTCAGCGTGAGACAATAGAGAGGTGACCATTTCCCCACTTTTCGATCCTTCCGAATGGCGTGACGTCCCTGGATTTAGCTTTACCGACATCACATACCACCGCGCTGTGAATCAAGGAACCGTACGTATTGCGTTCAACCGTCCAGAGGTTCGAAATGCGTTTCGTCCGCACACAGTGGATGAGTTGTACACGGCTCTCGATCACGCACGAATGACCACAGATGTGGGATGTATTCTCCTCACCGGTAATGGACCATCGCCGAAAGATGGTGGCTGGGCATTCTGCAGTGGCGGAGACCAGCGCATTCGCGGAAAAGATGGCTACAAGTACGCCGAAGGCGAAACCGAGGATACGGTCGACCGTGGTCGCGCCGGCCGACTTCACATTCTGGAAGTACAACGTCTCATTCGCTTCATGCCAAAAATTGTCATCTGCGTTGTCCCAGGATGGGCAGCAGGTGGCGGGCACAGTTTGCACGTTGTCTCTGACCTCACGCTTGCAAGCAAAGAGCATGCACGTTTCAAGCAGACCGATGCCGATGTTGCATCGTTCGACGGCGGATACGGTTCGGCTTACCTTGCGCGCATGGTCGGACAGAAATTTGCTCGCGAGATTTTCTTCCTTGGACGCGAATACACGGCTGACGAGATGAAAGCAATGGGTGCGGTGAACGAATCGGTGCCACATGCAGATCTAGAGAAAGTTGCCCTTGAATGGGCGAAAGAAATTAACGGTAAGAGCCCCACCGCACAACGGATGTTGAAATTCGCATTCAACCTTGTGGACGACGGACTAGTTGGTCAACAAGTATTTGCGGGCGAAGCAACTCGACTTGCGTATGGCACCGACGAAGCAGCAGAAGGTCGCGAGTCTTTCCTTGAAAAGCGCGACCCTGATTGGTCTCCGTTCCCGTGGTACTACTAACAAACAAATGATTGTTCCTATTGGAGACTCGCACGACCAACGCCTTGAGGCGTTCCGTTGGCGTGACCGGCAACTAGCAAGCAGCACTGATCGCAAGGAGAAGGTTGGCGCAGGGCTTTTCATCGCCGAGGGCGACTTAGTTGTCGACCGCGCTCTGCAAGCAGGCTGCACTGCAACATCACTTCTGTGTGATGATTCCATGGCAGAGCGCTATGAATCTGCCATACCCAATGTTGTGATCTATACAGCAGATGAGAACATTCGGCGCGATGTCACTGGTCTTGGCGTCCCCCTTCGAGCAATGGGATTATTTCAGCGCCCTCCCCTCACAGCTCCAGAGTCGCTCTTGGCAACCACTCGGCGTTTAGTTGTTGCTGAAGCAATTGATAACCCCACCAATCTTGGCGCCATTATTCGAAGCGCCGTTGGTCTTGGTTGGGAGGGAATCCTCCTCTCCAGTGGTAGCGCCGACCCGCTGGCACGCCGTGCTCTCCGTGTGTCCATGGGAACTGGCCTCATGCTTCCATTTGCCAGGATGAGCGGTGACGAGAACATTCAGTCGTTATTGCGTCGCCATGAATTCAGGAGTTTTGCGTTGACGCCTCACGCATCTGGAACCGATCTTCGCACCATCTCTCTTGAGGAATCGGATCGAGTAGCCATCTTCCTCGGAAGCGAACGCGACGGGCTCCACCACGACACAATGTCGGAAGCCGACGAACTAGTTCGAATACCCATGTACTCACACGTTGATTCTCTGAACGTGGGGGCCGCAGCAGCAATTGCTTTATTTGAATTAGGTCCTACGTAGTTTGTTATTGATTGCGAAGGTGCTCAGCAGCATTCACCACATATGACGCCAGCTGCTGAACAACGGATTCACGGTCATGTTCTGGAATGAGATCCATTGTCTGCTCGATAGCAGTCGCCATATGGAAGAGCCATCGATCACGAGCGTGTGCATCAATTGCGAAAGAACCATGACGCATTCTCAACATGGGATGACCGCGAAGTTCGAGATAATCATGCGGGCCGCCCCAATATTGAACAAAGAACAATGACAGTCGATGCCTGGCTTCTGTTGTGTGCGCACCGTCGGGGTACATAGACATCAAGACAGAATCGGTCTCCACGCCATCATAGAAGGCGTCCACCAACGACACGAAAAAATCACGTCCACAAATGTCGTAGACGCTGCGCTCTTCTGCACCAGTCGACATTTACGCAAACTCGGGATCTTGCCAGTTGGGAAATATGTCTGGAATACCGTCACTGACGCGATCTGGATACACCGCAGGACGCTTCTCAAGGAAACTCATCACGCCTTCCTTGGAATCCGCGCTCTTGCCGCGCTCCATGATGCCTCTGGAATCAACACGATGCGCTTCCATGGGGTGTGATGCGCCAAGCATGCGCCACATCATCTGACGTGACAGCGCAATTGACACCGGTGCTGTGTTCTCTGCAATTTCTAATGCAAGCGATCGAGCGGCCGGCAGCAGATCGTTGGGCGCGTGAACACTACGAACCAGGCCCCCCGACAGCGCTTCATCTGCGTTGAACACTCTGCCGGTGTACACCCATTCGGTGGCTTGTTGAATACCCACTAGTCGCGGCAAGAAATATGAGGAGCATGCCTCTGGAACAATGCCGCGTTTGGCAAAAACGAAACCAAACTTTGCGG
>JBMTEX010000034.1:0-20078 GCA_049433485.1 Ilumatobacteraceae bacterium
GTCCGCGGCGTGTTCCCCACGCGGGCGTCCCTGAATTGTTGTTATGTGGATCTATCTGACTCATGGGTATGCGATTTACGCAACGGGGAGGCCCAATTGGGCGTAAATCTCCAGCGTGGCGGTTGATTTATTCAATGTGTAGAAATGCAATCCGGGTGCTCCGGCTTGCAGCAACTTGGCGCACAATTCGGTTGCTGCGTCGACACCAATTTGTCGAACGTCTTCAGGCGTACGACCAGCTTCCAACTTTTCACGCAACCATGACGGGAATGCAGCACCCGACAATTCAGCCATGCGCTCTACCTGCGCAATGTTTGTAACGGGCATGATGCCCGGCACTACTGGTTTGTGAACACCTAGGTCCGCAAGGTCGTTCACCAATGACAGATAGTGATCAATGTCGAAAAAGAATTGAGTGGTTGCAAAATCCGTGACGCGCAACTTGTCTGCCAAGTGACGACGGTCTGTTGCTAGATCTGGCGAGCGAGGATGCCCTTCAGGGTGCGCTGCAACACCAATGCCGACATCGCAGATGTCGCGAAGATGCTCCACAAGTTCCAACGCGTATGTGAAATCGCTTGGTGCTGCGTCTTCATTATTCTTTGGTGGATCACCAGCCAGAGCCAGGACATTTTCAATGCCAGCCTCCACATAAGTGCTCATGATGTCGGTGATCTCTCGACGCGTATGTCCCACACACGTGAGGTGAGGCATGGGCGGGACATTCGTTTCCTTCTTCACCCACAGCACCGTGTCGCGGGTGTGCTCACGGGTAGACCCGCCCGCACCATAGGTGACCGAGACGAACGATGGGGCCAGCGGCTCTAATTCTGCAATAGTGCGACCAAGCGACATGGAACCAGCGGCAGATTTGGGCGGCGAGAACTCAAATGAGAACGTGCGTCCTGCAGCGAGGAGGTCTCCAATTTTCGCCATTTATGCAGTCTACGACTTGGCTAGTGGCGGAAGTGGCGGGTTCCAGTGAACACCATGGCGATTCCGTGGGTGTTGGCCGCCGAGGTGGATGCAGAATCCCGCACACTGCCACCGGGTTGGATAATGGCAGTGACGCCTGCGGCGGCCAACTCTTCGACCGTATCGCCGAACGGAAAGAAAGCATCGCTGGCAGCAACCGCCCCACGAGCAGAGTCTCCTGCACGAGTGATAGCTATTCGCGCGGCATCGACTCGATTCGGCTGACCGCCACCAACGCCCACCACAATTTCACTCTTGGCCAAGACAATGGCATTGCTCCACGTGGCCGTCACTGTTTGCCATGCGAGGAGAAGGTCTTGCCATTCCACATCTGATGGTGCACGTTCGGTGACCACCGTGAAGTCGTCTAACGGTTCGTCTGCTTCATCTACTTGTTGCACCAGAAGGCCGCCGTCAATAGAACGGACGTCGATGGCCATGGAGTGATACGGCGCAACTGCTTCAATGAGACGCAAATTCTCTTTCTCACACAAAATCTCTAATGCTTCAGCACTAAATGACGGCGCGATCACAACTTCAGTGAACACTTGTGAAATTTCTTGAGCAGTTGCTTCATTCACTTCGCCATTAACAGCAACAATTCCACCAAATGCACTAATTGGATCCGCAGCGTGGGCCTTCACATAGGCACCGTGAATAGTGCTGTCTAATGCAACACCACATGGGTTGGCGTGCTTCACAACAACAGCGGCTGGTCGATCGAAAGTGCTCACTAATTGCCATGCTGCTTCTGTATCCAACACATTCAGATACGACATTTCTTTGCCGTTTAGTTGCACTGCGGAATCCCACCAACTTTCAACACCGGGCAAGCGGTAACGCGCACCAATTTGATGAGGATTCTCGCCGTAGCGAAGAATTTCTGCCCGTTCAGCAACCATTGTGAGAATTGGTGGCACTAACGCACTCGCACGATCTGGATTTTCATCTGCTAGCCAAGACGCAATTGCTGCGTCGTATGCGCTGGTGATACGGAATGCCTTCTGTGCCAGAACTCGACGAGCCGAAATACCGAAGTATCCACCTTCAATCATCTCCAGCACATCTGCATAATCAGCAGTATCAACAACGACACCAACATGAGCAAAGTTCTTTGCTGCGGCGCGCACCATCGCTGGCCCACCGACGTCAATGAGATCAATGCCGGGCTTTGACCCAAATGGATATAAATTCACAACAACGAGATCGATTTCATCGATTCCAAATTGCCGCAACTCATCCATGTGTTGCGCGTTGTCTCGGTCGGCCAAGATGCCGCCATGAACCTTGGGGTGCAACGTGACAACACGATGATCAAGAATTGGCGGAGTACCAGTTACATCAGCAACATCGGTAACAGGAACACCTGCTTGCGCAATGTGTGCAGCAGTGCCGCCACTTGACAGCAGCGTCCAGCCCAACGTGTGAAGCGCCGAGGCGAACTCAGCAATTCCAGTCTTGTCGTAAACGGAGAGAAGTGCGCGTGGCACTCAGCGCAGCCCTGCGACGATTTCAGCCATCAACTCGCCAGCTTCTGTGGGGTTTTGTCCCACTTTCACACCAGCGTCGCGAAGTGCATCCATCTTCCCTTGTGCTGTTCCCTTGCCACCAGACACGATGGCGCCTGCGTGCCCCATCTTCTTTCCGGCAGGTGCCGTAACACCAGCGATGTATGCAGACATTGGCTTCGTGACATTTGCCTTAATGAATTCTGCAGCTTCTTCTTCTGCAGAGCCACCAATTTCACCAATCATGATGATCGCATGTGTCTCAGGATCGTTTTGGAATTCGCGTAGACAATCAATGAATGATGTTCCCGGAACCGGGTCTCCACCGATACCGACACATGTCGACACACCAATTCCGCGCTGCTTCAATTCGTATAACGCTTGGTACGTGAGTGTTCCTGAACGTGAGACGATGCCCACGTTCGGTCCCGATGCAGATGGAAGCTCTGCAATTTCACCTGCAGTGATACCGATGTTGCACTTTCCTGGGCTGATGATGCCAGGGCAGTTTGGACCAAGCAACCGAACATTCGGATAGTCACGAACCAATGTGTTGTAGGTGCGTGCTTCGTCTTGCGCAGGAATTCCTTCAGTGATGCACACAATAAATGTGATGCCAGCCGCAGCTGCTTCAAGAATTGCTGCAGATGCTGCCTTTGGTGGAACCGTGACGAATGATGCTGTTGCGCCAGTGGCAGCAACGGCTTCTGCCACGCTGTTGTAGACGGGAATGCCTTCAACGTCGGTGCCGCCCTTGCCTGGTGTTACACCGGCAACAACTTGTGTTCCGTATGCCTTGTTACGAAGACCGTGGTACTTGCCTTGGCCTCCAGTGAGACCTTGCACAATGACTTTGGTGTCCTGATTGACGAAAATTGCCATGATGGTGGTCCTTACTTCGAGAGCGCCACTGCGGCCTTTGCGGCCTCGAGCATTGTTGGCTTGCTGGTGAGTTTTGATTCGGGAATTCCGGCATTGGCCAGAATTGCACGACCTTCTTCGGCGTTGGTGCCGTCGAGACGAATAACAATTGGTGCGCGCAATTCAACGCGACCAAGAGCTTCAACAATTCCCTTGGCAACTTCTTCGCCGCGCGTGATGCCACCAAAGATGTTGATGAAAATGCTCTTCACATTCTGGTCAGAGTTAATCACCTCAAGCGCACCTGCCATGAGGTCAGCATTTGCGCCGCCACCGATGTCCAAGAAGTTTGCAGCGGTACCACCAACTTGGTTGACCACGTCCAGAGTGCTCATTGCCAGGCCAGCACCGTTTGCGATGATTCCTACAGTGCCATCGAGACCGATGTATTGCAGACCCTTTTCGCGGGCTAGCTTTTCACGTGCATCAAGCTCTTCTGTTGCTTTGAATTCGTCCCACTCTGGGTGACGGAAATCTGCGTTTGCATCGAGACTTACTTTTGCGTCAAGTGCGTGCACTTCACCTGTTGGCTTCAGAATGAGAGGGTTGATTTCTGCAAGGTCGCAGTCACCTTCGGTAAAGCAGCGATACAACTTCACGAGAATGTCTGCAACACCTTGTTGCGCCTTTTCTGGAATGTTGGCATCAACAGCAGCCTTCTTCGCTGCGTCTGCAGACAGACCAACAACAGGATCAATGTGGAGCATGAGAATCGCTGCTGGATTCTTTGCAGCTACTTCTTCAATCTCCACGCCACCTTCTTTGCTCAACATGAGCAGGTGCTTTTTTGCACCACGGTCGAGTGTGAATGATGCGTAGTACTCCTCAGCAATGTCGCTTGCGTTTTCTACCCATACACGCTTCACAAGGTGACCCTTGATGTCCATTCCAAGAATGTTTCCTGCGTGTGTGCGAACTTCGTCGGCGTTATTGGCCAACTTGATACCGCCGGCCTTACCGCGACCACCAACTTGCACTTGTGCCTTCACCACAACTGGATAACCAGCCGCATCTGCGGCCTTCACTGCTTCATCAACAGTGTGCGCAACATCACCTTTTGAAACGGGGATGTCGTAGCGCGCAAAATACTGCTTGCCTTGATACTCAAAGAGGTCCATGAATTACTCCGTGTATTTCTATTCGCGGTTGTCGAGTTCTTCTTCAAGCCACTGACTAATAGCTTTGAGTGATGAGCCAGGACCAAAGATGTTTCCCACGCCTTGTTCACGTAATGCGCGTGCATCGGCATCTGGAATGACGCCACCGCCGAACACCAAGATGTCGGCCATGTCTCGATTGCGCAGTTCTTCCATCACTCGAGGAAACAATGTGTTGTGCGCACCAGAGAGAAGTGACAACCCAACAGCGTCTGCGTCTTCTTGTAGTGCAGTTTCAGCTATCTGTTCTGGGGTTTGATGCAGACCGGTGTAGATGACTTCAAATCCGTGATCTCGAAGAGCACGGGTAATGGTCTTGGCTCCACGGTCGTGACCATCTAGGCCAGGCTTGGCAACAACAACTCGGTAGGGGCGCTTCACAGGAAAGAAACCCTACGCCGAATAGGTAGTCCTCTACCAACCCGCCACAATGGGGGTCATGGAAACACGCCGCTTGCGCTCCCCCCTAGCTCGGGCAGTCGTCCCCGTTTTGGGCGGGATTGCCTTCTTTATTGTGTTTTTCGCCGGTCTCTGGTTGGTGGCCGTCACCATCACAGACCGCGCCGATTCAGGCGATGCCATTGCCAACAAGGTGTTTGAGGTGGGCAAGGTTGACGCCATGGCAAAGGCAGTGGCTGAAGGCGGACCCCTTCTGTTCCCAGACCTCAAGAGTCCAGACGGGGTGAGGTCCATCGTTCTTGACCACACCGGGGACGACCCAGCAGTGGGTTGGCGCGTGTACTACGGCTACCCCGCCGACCGCGATTCCACGTGTCTCGTCACGCACGAAGAAGGTTCTCGCACGTTTACCGATTGTGAAGGTCGCACACTCAGTGTTGACAATCTCACCTTGCCACAGTCCGTTCGACCCATCGTGGAGAACAGAAAAACGTTGTACGTAGACCTTCGCGGCGTCACCACGCCAACGCTGCCCTAATTATTGATGTGGCGATTACTTCGCCGACACAGAATCAACAAGGCGAACTGCAAACTCTTCTGAGTGTTCAGCGAGTTTTCCACGATGCAACCCAAGGCCACCAACAACGTCGGCACCACGCGACAGCAATGTGTTTGTCATGACATCGAGTGACTTGCCTGGATTCAATGCGAATGTGCAGAACGCAACTGCTTTCTTTCCAGACATTGCAGGCAACGCACGCAGTCTGTCAATTGCCCACGGAGCTTGACCAACCACGAAGAGGCCGTGCACCCATGTACCAACTATGACGGTGTCAGCTTCTTGAATCGATGCATGGTCTGGTGTCTTCACTGCGGAAAAACCGGTGATGGACCAACCCTCTTGCTGCAAATTTGCAGCAATCAGTTCGCCAGCCTTCCATGTGTTACCAGTGAGACTCTCGATAAGAATGGCTGCCTTCATGCCTTCCATTTAACTACCCCACGAGGGGTAGAAAGGATCTCAGGACAACTTCTTCAACGGCGCCCATGCCAACGCCAAATGTTTGGTACCCCGGTCACGGAAACGAACCGTAACTTCTGCCTTGTCTCCGGTGCCCTTGATCTCAATAACGACGCCTTCTCCAAAGACTGCGTGCTCTACATCGTCTCCGGCCTTCAAACCGGCCAGATGCTCGGTATTCCGCGGCTGAGCTGGTGCACGGACGGCACGTTCTTGACGGCGAGCACCAAACGTGCGGCCTTCAGGTTCGTCGTCGTTGCGGCGGCGGTACGACGGAAGATCTGCATCATGCCAGTCACCAGGAGTGCGACCGAAACTGCGTCCATGGTCTGCACCAGAATCGACGTTGCCCTGCCTATCGAACAGCTCAACAGGAATTTCAGCAAGAAAGCGAGACGGTGGATTGTATTGAGATTGACCAAACAACATTCGATGCCAGGCATGTGTCACGAAGAGACGCTCGCGCGCACGAGTGAGACCCACATAGGCGAGTCGACGTTCCTCTTCAAGTTCTGCTGGTTCCGTTAAAGCTCGGTTGTGCGGGAAGATTCCCTCTTCGCATCCCACAAGGAACACCACCGGATATTCCAATCCTTTAGCAGAGTGCAATGTCATGAGAACGATGTGATTTTCGCCGTCGAGATCATCTGTGTCTGCGACAAGTGCAACTTGTTCCAAGAATTCATCGACTTGTGTGTACTCAGCAGCAGAACCAATAAGTTCTGAGATGTTTTCCAAACGACCTGCAGCTTCCACTGAGTCTTCTTCTTCTAACTCCGTGAGATAGCCACTGTTGTTCATGGCAAACTCGAGAAGCGCTGAGGGGCCATCTGCCAATGTTGCCTGCATCTCATCCATGAGTGCCACAAATGATGAGATACCTTTTGCGGCCGAACCGCTGACACCTGCTTCAGATGCGCGTCGCATGGCGTCTATGAACGACACACCGTGTGTGGCTGCAAATAAGTCCACTTTTCCAATACTTGTGTCGCCAATTCCACGCTTAGGAACGTTTAGAACACGCTTAATACTGATTTCGTCGAGTGGATTAGCGCCAGCTTTCAAATACGCAATTGCGTCTTTCACCTCTCGACGATCGTAAAACTTGGTGCCGCCGACAACTTTGTAGGGAGTACCAGCACGCATGAACGCTTCTTCAATAGAACGGCTTTGCGCATTGGTGCGATACATGACTGCAATGTCACCCCATGCACGGCCTTCGTTGTTGTGCAATTCACGTGCAGTGGTTGATACCCACGATGCTTCGTCATATTCGTCTTCTGCGTAATAGCGAACAATTCGTTCGCCATCTCCAGCAGATGTCCACAAATCTTTCGGGCGTCGACCAACGTTCTGCGAGATAACGGAGTTAGCAGCAGTAAGAATTGTTTGCGTGCTTCGATAATTCTGTGAGAGCACCACAACTGTTGCCTCACCAAAAGCATTTTCAAAGTCTTCAATGTTTCGCATATCGGCACCACGAAACTTGTAGATGCTCTGGTCGCTATCTCCAACAACGCAGACGTTCTTGTGCATTTCACCCAGCATGAGAACAATCCGGTTCTGTGCTTGGTTGGTGTCTTGAAATTCATCGATGAGAATGTGTTGAAACCGTTCTTGGTAATACCGCAGCACATCTGGATACTTTTCGAACAACCGAACTACATTCACAAGGAGATCGTCAAAGTCCATTGCACCGGCGCGAACGAGTCGCGCTTGATACTCACGGTAGATCTCTGCGTTGCGCCGCGCGGCAATATGTTCTGCCGTATCGAATGCAACAGACGGCGTCACTAACTCGTTCTTCCACAAGCTGATACGCGCCTGCGCAGCATTTGCTGGAAACTTTTTGGGGTCTAGCCCCATGTCTCGAATGACATAGCCCACGAGACGTTTCGAATCTTGCGAGTCGTAAATGGTGAATTGTTTTGGATAGTCCAACGCTTCAGCATGTTGGCGCAGGATGCGAACACACGCCTTGTGGAAAGTAGTGACCCACATGGCGCGCGACACGCCACCAACGAGGTCTGCTACGCGATGACGCATTTCTTCGGCGGCCTTGTTAGTAAAAGTGATGGCCAAAATGCTCTGATGGTGAACCCCTTGAGAAATTAACCATGCAATGCGCTGTGTGAGAACGCGCGTTTTCCCGGAGCCTGCACCAGCCACCACCAACAACGGACCACCGGGGTGGTACACAGCGTCTTGCTGTTCGGGATTTAGTGGTACTGAATCACCAGAACCGTTGAGATAAGACTGCGACATGACCCAGCCATTGTACGGCTGGGCTGTGTCGCCACTGGTATGCGAGTTCTTAAGCCCGTACGTTGATGCGGAATGGCAAGTTGCGAGGACCGCGAACCTGACCAGTACTCCACGTGACTTGTTCGGACTGATCGAGTTCGAAGTCTGGGAAACGCTTGAGGAACACCTCGATAGCAACATTCATTTCCAAACGAGCAAGGTTTGAACCAATGCAACGGTGGATTCCGAGACCGAATGCTGCGTGACGGTTTTCTTCACGCTCGATATCAACGACTGCTGGATTAGCGAACTGCTTCTCGTCGCGGTTTGCAGCTGGGAAAGGTAGAAGAACACGATCTTCTTTGTTCATGTGCACACCATGGAATTCCATGTCTTCGGTGACCATGCGAGCCATGGTGACAGGTGCGTATGCACGAAGGAATTCTTCAACGGCAGTTGGAATCTTTTCGGGATTCTCAACAAGGCGACGGCGGTCAACTGGATTTGATGCGAGGTGCCACAGCGAAGAGCCAATGCCACTCCACGTTGTGTCGATTCCTGCGATGATCAACAACAAAATTGTTCCGAAAACGTGACGTGGCGACAACTTCTGACCGAAAATTTCGGAGTTGATGAGGTACGTCGTTAAGTCGTCCCGGGGATTCTCAATGTGATCTTCGATGTGCTTGGTGAGATATGCATCCATTGCTTCGAACTGTGCAAGTCGCTCTTCATTGCGCTCTGCACCGATACCGCCAAGGACCATGTCTACCCATGCGCGAAAACGGTCTGCGTCTGAAAGCGGCAAGCCAAGCATTTGAGCAACGACAAGAACTGGAATGTGCTGCGTGTATTGCACGGCGGCGTCAATCATGTCTGCATCGCCCATGTCGTCGATGAGCTTGTTGCAAATTTGTTCAACCTCTTCACGCCATGGATCAATTTGCTTTGGCGAAAACGCGGGTAACAGAATGCGACGCGCGTCAGCATGGAACGGAGGGTCTGACGAAATTGGGGGTACAGGCCCAATTGGTGCACCCAATGCGTCTGGGTCCATCTCACGAACTTGACTTGGCTTGAGCTGCTGCACTACCGGTGTGAGACTTGAGAAACGCGTGGGGTCATACGCAATTTCTTTTACCAAGTCGTGAGTAAGTGGCAACCACACGCCGCCATAACGCTCTGTGTGAGCAATGGGGCAACCAGCTGCTTTCAGGTCGTCCCAAATTTGGTGAATATTGGCGTTGTATTCAGGTGCGCCATGGTCAAAGTCTGTCGCCCAGTCTGTGACTGGGCCATACACGGTGTCTGTCATTGGGGGGTTCCTTTGTCAGTCTTCAATGGTGATTGCAAACTCTGGGCAGTTGGCAACTGCCAAACGTGCCTTGTCTTCAAGCGCTGCAGGAACAACGCCGTCGTTCAATTCGAATGCGTTACCAAGATCATCTACGTCAAAAAGTTCCGGTGCTAACGCATAGCAACGGTTATGACCTTGGCACTTGGATGAATCAACGTGTACTCGCATGTGCATAGCGTAGGTGGAAAGAAGGGGGAACAACACTATGGGAGCAACACCTTTCGTAATTCTTCTCCCTCCGTCTGAAGGGAAGGCGGTGGGCGGGAACTCTCAGAAACCATGGTCCGGAGAATCAGGTGTATTCGGACCTGAACTCGCGAACTATCGACAGTCCGTCGCCGCCCGACTTCGAACAGTGAAGGGCGGGGACCAAAAACTGTTAGGAGTGCAAGGGGCACACCTACTTCATGCTCAGACCCACAATTGCGCACTCATTGGCTCTCCCACCCTTCCCGCCTGGCAGCGGTACACCGGTGTGGTCTGGGACCACCTTGACCTTGCCGCTTTTCCTCGCCCCTCTCAATTGTCAGCAGTGAAACGAATTTTTGTCCCGTCTGGCCTCGCTGGTCTTGTCCGAGCTGATGACCTTCTCCCCGATTACCGTTTGAAAATGGGCGCACGGTTGTCGCCGTTCGGACTGATGTCAAGATGGTGGCGAGATGCCCTCACCGATGCTTTTGTCGCTCACGTGCGAAAGACCACTGTCATCGGTCTGCTGCCGAACGAACACAGGGCCGCCTTCAACTGGGAACTGATTCCCTCAGTTGTTCACATTGATCTGGTCTCACAGAAAGGGGCAGTTGTGGGTGGCCACAATGCTAAAGCAGCCAAAGGACTTCTTGCGCGGCATCTTCTAATGTCTGGCTCAACTCCACTGTCAAAAACACTCAGCACATTTTCTCATCCTGAATACTTCGCAAAGGAATCACCATGAACACCGCAGATCTTTTCTCCCTGAAAGGGAAAACAGCACTCATCACAGGAGGTAGTCGCGGACTCGGTCGAGAGATGGCACTCGCATTTGCTGAACAAGGAGCCAACGTCATTATCGCAAGTCGCAAAATTGAAAATTGCGAAGTTGTTGCAGCCGAAGTACGTGCACTTGGCCGGCGCGCACTCGCAGTTGGCTACCACGCTGCGTCGTGGGACGATGCAACTCGACTCGCGGAAACGTCCATCGCAGAGTTCGGCACCATTGACGTTCTCGTCAACAATGCAGGAATGTCGCCGTTATATTCATCGCTCGCCGATGTATCTGAAGAGTTGTACGACAAAGTTCTCGGCGTGAACTTAAAGGGGCCATTTCGGTTGTCGGCGCTCATTGGGACACACATGACCACTCTGCAATCAGACGGATCAATTCGTGGTGGATCCATTATCAACGTGTCATCCATTGCAAGCACTCGTCCGTCTCCAAACGAGGTCATCTATGGTGCGGCCAAAGCGGGTATTAACAATCTCACTATGGGATTAGCGCGTACGTTTGCGCCACACGTGCGTGTGAACTGTTTGGTGCCAGGTCCGTTCTTCACCGACATTTCAAAAGCGTGGGACATGGAGCAATTCGCAACACGCGCAAAAACCGCCTATATGTTGCAACGTGGCGGTGAACCTCGAGAAATTGTTGGCGCAGCGTTGTACTTGGCCAGTGACGCCAGCAGTTACACCACGGGGACTCTTTTACCAATTGATGGCGGACCGCGCTAGCTACTTCAGCTTCTCACTAAAGAATTGAAGCACTCGCTGCACACTTTCTTCGTCACGCTGCTCTGTGAGCACACTGTGATCTTTCGGCGACTGTGATGGAATTTCCACAGCAATAAACGCATCTCCAAGCAAAGACCGCAGAGATGAAAAACGATCGCCGACAAGCTTGTCCTGATTGAATCGCAACCCCAGCACCTGACACCCTTGAGTTGCTCGTTCAGCAATCACTGCGGCGTCATCTGGCGACAGGTTCAGGTCTGCCGCGCGCGACTTACCTACAGCGAACGGCATAGACGGTTGCGACAAGACCGGCGCAACCAAGATGTCGTCCACCATCATTCCAAGAGCAAAGCCGCCAGAGAAACACATGCCCACCGCGCCCACACCTTTGCCACCTACTTCCAGATAAAGCGAACGTGCAAGGGCTCGTAACCACGAAATGATGGGAGACGTCTTGTTCAGTGCCATGTTGGTGAACTCCCTAGAGATACACACTTTCAACATTGACGAAATGGTGTAACCAGCGGATACTTCTTTTCCTGGTGTTCCAACGAGATCTGGCATCACCACCGTGAACCCGGCACCTACAACGTCATTCGCGAATCGTTCAACAGCAGGCGTGATTCCAGGAATCTCATGAACAACAATGACAACAGGTCCGGCACCTTTGCGGTACGTGTCACGCGTGAACGTGGCTGCCGTGAACGAACCTTTGCTCCAACCGTCTAATGCCATTGTCATTGTCCTTTCAAGGAGCGAAGAGCAGACTCCGCCAAATTGTCAACGCTCAACTTCATCGGTTCAAGATCGATTTCCTGATCACCCATGGCACCGTGCAGATATCGCGCGTACACACCTTCTGCAATTACAGCCAAACGGAAACTTGCAAACGCTTTGTAATAGGAGATATTTGAGACATCCCGTCCAGTGCGTGTGGCGTATCGTTCCACGAGATGATCAAACGTGCAAAAGCCAGGTAATCCAGAAGGATCATTTGTCCGCAGCAAAGGCATTCCTGGATCCGTCCAGTAAATGCCTATATACCCAAGGTCGGCAAGGGGATCACCAAGCGTGCACAACTCCCAGTCGAGGACTGCAGCAATCTTCCCGGTTTCAATATTCGTCAAGCAGTTTCCAAAGCGATAATCACCGTGTGCAATTGCAACCCCCTGCTGTTGCGGAATTCCTCGCGCCAGCAGTCGCGCCACTTCTTCAATGGCTGGAAGTTCACGCGTTTTTGAGTTGTCCCATTGTGTTGACCATCGCTTGACCTGTCGTTCTACATAACCCTCACGCTTCGCCAAATTGCCAAGCCCTACGTCATCAACATCAACGGCGTGAAGATCTGCAAGAACATCAACAAGATGTTCAGATGCGGCGGTGCGCAAATTTTCAGGAAGCAAAACTCCTTTTTCTGGGCTGTCCAGGACAACTCCTGGCACATAATCCATCACATAAAACGGTGCGCCATTGACATCTTCATCAGTGCAAAGACCAAGCGTGCGTGGGACGGGAACATCTGTTGTTCCCACAGCGGACATCAAGCGATGTTCTCGCGCCATATCGTGCGCAGTTGCAAGTACATGACCCATTGGCGGTCGACGCAACACCATCTGCTTTCCGTGAGCATCGGTGACATGAAATGTGAGATTGCTACGGCCCCCAGCAATCAACGAATACGTATATGGACCATCAGCATCGCTGATGTTGCTATTGAGCCATGCTTCAACACGTGGTTCATCTATCCCCTGCATGGGCAATGACCGTAGTTGGTTTTACCGTGGACGTACGACGCCAACGACCTTCCACCAACGAATTGGGCCAATCTTCACCACGTCACCTGTTTGCGGTGCATGCACCATGGTTCCGTTACCAAGGTAAATACCAACGTGGTGAATGGGAGATCCGGTGAAGACGAGGTCTCCAGGCTGTGCGAATTGTTTTGGAATTTTGGGTAAAGCGTTGTACTGGCTACGCGAGTTGCGTGGCAAACCAACTCCAGCTTTGCCCCAGGCATACGTAGTTAATCCAGAACAGTCGAATGCACGTCCAGGCGAACTCATTCCATATCGATACGGAACTCCAAGTTGCGACAACGCCGCACGAACCGCAGTTTGTGCACGCGCAGAGACCGATGGAATGTTGCCGTACTTCTTCTGCAGCGATGAATACTTGCTCTTGAACCCAGCTTCTTCACGACGTGCATCTTCTAATGCCTGACGCTCACGCCGAGCACGTTCTTCGCGCAGCAGATCGGCTAAATCACCTTGCACTGACGATTGCAGTTCTTGATATCTCACAGATAATTCTTCTGCTGCGTTCTTGCGCTTGAGGACATAAGCGGCAACACTCTCTGCTTGCTTCCGCTTCTTTTCCAGCACCGATTTCTTCTTGACCAATTCAGTTGCAGTTGCGTCTAACGAGTCAGTGGTGAGCGAACCTTGGTTCATTGCAATAGACGTGAGTTGTTCACGTTGCAACGCATCTTGCACTCCTCCGGCTGATGCGAACAGATTGGTGAGCGTTGAATTTCGGCCGCCATGCATAAATTGCGTCACCGCTGACATGTACAAAGTTCCGCGCATTTGAGCCAGTTGTGCTTCCGCAGATGCAACGTCTGCTTGCGCTTGTTCAATTTCTACAGCGAGGTCGGCTTGTTCGACCAAAGACTCGGAGTAGTCCTCACCAAGTGCGTTCATTTGGTCAACAAGGTTCTCTAACTGGTCGGCGATGGCCTCAGCCTGGCGCCTCTTCTCGTCAATGGAGTCGGCCGACGCGCGATGGGGAAAGACCGCAAAAGAGACCAGCAGCGCCAGCGAGACAAGCGTGGCGAGAACGGATCTGTGAGATCCCCGGGAGTATCGGGTCGCCTTCATGACCCCCATACCGTAGTTGTGAAGAGTGATGGTTCATCTTCAGAAACGCTGAAGCCCTTGTGACACAAGGGAAAAAACCGCCAATTACTCCCATTCGATGGTGCCAGGTGGTTTCGACGTGACGTCGTAGACCACTCGGTTAATTCCGGGCACCTCGTTAATGATTCGGTTAGACATCTTTTCCAGCAAGTCATATGGCAGACGCGCCCAGTCTGCAGTCATGGCATCGTCACTTGTGACCGCGCGAATGATGATGGGGCGCCCATAGGTGCGTTCATCGCCCATTACTCCAACACTTCGAATATCTGCCAGTACCGCGAATGCCTGCCAGATCTCACGCTCGAGTCCGGCTGCCTTTACTTCGTGGCGGACAATCTCGTCTGCATGTTGCAATGTGGCCACTTTGTCTGGGGTGACTTCACCAATGATGCGAACGCCAAGGCCAGGCCCTGGGAATGGCTGACGCCACACAATGTCATCTGCCAAGCCGAGTTCAATTCCTACTTTGCGCACTTCATCTTTGAACAGAGCACGAAGTGGCTCGCACAATTCCAATTCCATGTCTTCTGGAAGACCACCCACATTGTGATGGCTCTTGATGACTGCTGCTGTTCCGTCTACGCCGCCACTCTCCACAATGTCTGGATACAAGGTGCCTTGCACCAAGAACTTTGCGTCGGTGATACCACCCGTGTGTTCTTCAAATATGCGAACGAACAATTCACCAATTGCTTTGCGTTTCGCCTCTGGTTCAGCAATTCCTTGCAGTTTTTCAAAGAACCGTTGACCGGCATCAACATGAATTAATTCGATGCCCATGCTGCGACGGAAGGTCTCAACTACTTGTTCGCTTTCGCCACGACGCATCAGGCCAGTGTCCACGTACACACACGTGAGTTGGCTTCCGATTGCTCGATGCACAAGTGCTGCTGCAACAGATGAATCAACACCACCCGAGAGGCCACAAATGGCACGCTCTGAACCGACTTGCGATTTTATGGCCGCCACTTGATCTTCCACAATGTTTGCCATTGTCCAGTCTTGTGAGCATCCGGCTACGTCAACGAGAAAACGTATTAACAGGTCTTGACCAAATGATGAATGAACAACTTCGGGGTGATACTGAACGCCGAAGATCTTGCGATTCGCATCTTCAATCACTGCGTGTGGTGCATCTGGAGTTGATGCAGTAGTGGTGAAGCCTTGCGGAACATCACTCACGTAATCAAAGTGGCTCATCCATACGTCATATGTTGGGGGCGCAGCATTGGCGATGATGTTTGATGTTCCCTGGCGCGTCAACGTAGCGCGGCCATATTCCCCGCGACCACCGCGCGCCACAACACCACCCATTTGTTGCGCCACCAGCTGACAGCCATAACAGATACCGAGAATGGGGATTCCCAATTCATAAATCTGTGGGTCAAGCATTGGGGCACCTTCGACATGCACACTCTTTGGCCCGCCGGACAAAATAATCGCTGTTGGCGCTTTGGCCAACACTTCGGCTGCTGTGATGCGATGCGACACAATCTCTGAATACACCTGTGCTTCACGCACGCGTCGAGCAATGAGTTGGGCGTACTGTGCGCCAAAGTCCACAACTAAGACAACTTGGTGGCTTCTTGCTGCATTTTCTCCCATGATTTGTTTCACCCTAGTTGGCGTGTGACGATGGAGGTATGCCCCGAATAGCTGTATCAGCATGTGCCGTTCTTCTCACCATCGCTCCGTTCGGACTCTCTGCAGTTCATGCAACAGATTCAAGCGACACCACTATTCCTTCAAGCCCAGACTCCACTGCTGTTTACGATCTAGAGAAAGAACCCTCGGAATGTATTGGTTTTCTTCCGAAGCCTGGTTGTGGGAAGAAACCAGAACAGGCTGGGGATCGTGGTGGCTCGCTTCAATATCTCACATTTGGAATCATGCTCGTTGGTGTTGGAATCGTTGGAACAGTTCTCACACGAAATGTGATGAAGCGCGACAAAGCCATGGCTGAGCAATTGAAAGACCTAGAGAGTTAGTCTGCTAGCCCACTACCGTTGTCGCGTGGGCGTTTTCTACATTCTTGTCAGCGGTGCTGCGTTTGGTTTGTTGCCGTGGTTTGCCCGCATTGCATATGACCATGGCTCAGAACCATTTGGAATGTTGTTCGGGCGATTCGTCATAGCGACAACGATCATGTTCATCATTCGTTTTACTCGAAAACGTCATGAACCACGGCCTCCCAGAAAGATTGAAGGTCAACTGTTTTCACTAGGTGCCATCGGATATGCACCACAGGCAAGTTTCTTCTTCTTTGGAGTCGACCGAATAGATATCAGTCTTGCCACAGTAATTTTCTATTCGTACCCAGTGTTCGTCGTTCTTGCCAGCTGGCTGGTCTTTCACCATCAGCCATCTCGCGCCACCATTGTGTGTCTTGCAGTCGCCGTCGCAGGCACAGCACTCACCGCCGGCCAAGTGAAAACTGGCTCATGGACGGGAGTTGCCTTCATGCTTGCGGCAGCCATCTGGTACTCGGGCTACATCGTGGTGAGTAGCAAAGTGGTGCATTATTCAGGTGCATTCATTTCATTGACATATGTGATGCTCGGTGCTGCAACTGTTCATACCTTCATCTATGTGTTGACACAACCATCACTGCCACACGACCGAATCGGATGGATAGCAATTGGTGCTGCATCAATTGTTTCTACCATTCTGGCGATGGGATTTTTCTTCGCTGGAGTATCGCGCATTGGGCCCGGCGAATCGGCAGTTCTCAGCACTATTGAGCCAGTTGTATCCATTGCGATTGGCGTCACTCTGTTGAACGAAGAGCTCACTGCTTTGCGTTTTTTCGGCGCCTTGTTAGTTCTTGTTGGTGTCGCGGTTCTTGCTCAATTATCACGCGCAGACACGAAGTAGAACTCCAACGCGGACAACATTTCGGCATACGCACTCTCTGTCCGCTCAGCACGTGACGTCTCCCACCATGTAATCCGCATAGCCAGAACAGTCAGGAAGGCAAGAATTGCGGCATCGGTGAGGGCAATGTGGCCCAGAGACCACACTTCAGCAAATGCTTCACCGGGATTCGTCTGCCAAAACCACAAGAAGTTTGCACTGCTCTGCTGGTTCTGCAAGTACAGCGAGAACGGACCGATGACCTGTGACAACGCCAGCCAAGTCATCAAAATTGGCAGGAACAGGGCCCCTGCGCGAATAACGAGAAGAAGTCGTGGTGTCTCTGACTTGAACGGCAGAATCTGTTCAACGTTGACTCGAGACCATTCACGTTGGTTGCGATTGTTCCGTAAATCATCGACGAAGACGCGTGCGCTAGCACCAAGCGAATTGGTCTGCTTAGAAATTGTGAGCCATTTATCGACGGCATCAACTGCGTCACTATGTGCGTGTGCGGACATTGGCATATGAACTCCTAACGAGTGCAATCTTCAGTAAGCGGTGGACCGCTGAACAACAAATACATCACCATCAAATACGAACCAGCCCCGCCAACAGTTGTTTGTTCACCGTTGACACGAACTGATCGCGCCCCAGCAGTTCTCATTTCCACTTGCTGCAACAATGGAGTTGACGCACGTAGTTGCGGGAGAATTGACTTTGCGCGACCATCGCCCGCACCTGGAGTTTCACTTCCCGAGAAACCGCCCATCACAATGACAAGACCAGGCTTTGATGAATCCGGGGTCCAACCACGCTTGGCAATTTCAGTTGCCACGGCCTTCTCTACTTGCGCGCCACCACTACGAACGTTGCCCGGCACGCGTACCGCAAACTCTGCACAGCTGAGTTGGAACGTTTTCGGCGCGGTAGTTGCTGAAGCGCCTGAGGATGGCGATGACGATGTAATGACAGCAGAGCCAAGACCAACCACCATGAGAGCAAGGAACAAGTCCGCGTAGATCCAGCCTGCGCCGTCTTCGCCTGAGTTGCCCTTCTTACCGAAGCCAAAACGCCTAGCCATGGAGCGTGACGCTTCCTGTAGAGGTGGAGAGCGAAAAAATCACAAAAACGACCTTAATTGGGCGCATGGTTTAACGAGCCACTGACAAATAACAAACATGCTTCTTCTACCTTAGTAGTCTGTGACTGTTGATAAAGAGTTTAAGACTTTTCACTTCTTGAGGGCATGAACAGTCATTAAACAGGAATAAAGTCTAACCATGGGGAAAGTGATGACCGCACCGAAGAAGAAACCAACAGGCCAGGAGAGGTCAAAACGTCGCTCCCCCATCACGCGTGCAGAGGGTGAACGTCGCCTCATTGCTGCCGCTCGAGAACTCATTCAGACAAAGCCCTATTCCGAAGTCGGCGTGCGAGATATAGCTGAGCTAGCTGACGTCAATCATGGATTCGTTCACAACTGGTTTGGGTCTAAGAACGGTTTGTTGCTTGCAGTAGTTCGCCAGCAATTCTTAGAAATTGCCGAGACCGTTCAAAAAGCTCAGCCGGGTACCCCAGCAATTAATTTTCTCGATCCCACCGTGACCGCTGCGACGAGACTTGTGTTATGGCTAGACCTCGAAGGCGTTGACACTGGCGAACTCTTTCATGAGATGCCAATTCTGGATGCACTCACGCAGAGATACATCGACGTAGAAGGCATTGACCCTTCCATCGCTCGACAAGCTGCCATACAGGCAATTGCCATCGGACTTGGTGCTGGAACATTCAGCCCAATCCTTGGAATGACTGGCCAAAAAGACGTCATGCCTGTGATGGCTCTGTGGCGTCATGTTGTGGGGTTGTTGAGCAAGTACCCATCGGCATAACCTTGCTATCGCTGAACAACCGTTCAGCAAAACACCCCTTGCAGGGTTTGGGTGAAAGTCCCGACCGGCGGTTATAGCCCGCGAACCTCATCACCTCGGTGGTGAGGCCGACTCAGTGAAATTCTGAGGCCGACGGTAAGAGTCCGGATGGGAGCAAGGACACAACATGACAGACCACCAGGCGCTCATGCGCCATGCCATGCATTTGGCCAACCACGCGCGACTTCACGCGCGACCAAACCCATGGGTTGGTGCGGTTGTTGTCTGTAGCGATGGTCGATTGTTCGAAGGTTTCACACAACCACCTGGTCAAGCACACGCTGAAGTTGTTGCCCTCAATGCAGCGCGCGCGGCCGGTGCCGACACAACGGGCGCAACGTTGTATTCCACCTTGGAACCGTGCAACCACACAGGGCGAACTGGTCCTTGTACTGAAGCCATCGCTAACGCCGGCGTATCACATGTTGTTGTTGGAATTTCAGATCCAGATCCGCTTG
The DNA here is from genome assembly GCA_049433485.1 of Ilumatobacteraceae bacterium. Classification (GTDB taxonomy): domain Bacteria; phylum Actinomycetota; class Acidimicrobiia; order Acidimicrobiales; family Ilumatobacteraceae; genus UBA2093. Next base: position 19,447 of record JBMTEX010000034.1, read on the forward strand.
TAGCCGGCTCTGGCATCAATCGTTTGCGCTCGGCTGGAATCATGGTGACAGCTGGAGTTCTCGCCGATGAAGTTGAACAACAACTCAGTCCTTATTTATTTCATCGACAAACAGGACGACCATTTGTTGTGTTGAAGATGGCCTCCACCCTTGATGCACGCACAGCAATTCCACACGGCCCTCGATGGATCACAGGCGAAAAAGCTAGACATCGTGTACACCAACTGCGTGCATTAAGCGATGCGATTGTTGTTGGAGCTAACACCGTCCTGCACGATGACCCTGAACTGACTGTTCGCCATATCGATGGTCCGTCTCCGCGACGCGTGGTGTTGAGTCGGTCAACTCCCATTCCAGACAATGCAAAAGTACATCCGTGCACAGTGTGGAGCGACGACATTGAGTCTCTTTTAGACACACTCGGCAAAGACGGCGTTATCCAATTGATGGTGGAAGGTGGCCCCACCATTGCCACAGAGTTCCATCGTCGCGGGTTTATTAATCAATACATATTTCATATAGCGCCAGTGGTGAGTGGATCAGACAGCGCACCCGGCGTCTTTGTAGGTGACGAACAATTGTCTCTGCAGGAGTACATCATCACGTCCTCCACCGAGATGGATGATGACCTT
>JBMTEX010000035.1:0-19863 GCA_049433485.1 Ilumatobacteraceae bacterium
GCGGCCGTTGCCACGATGCCAATATTTCGGCCGGCAGACGAGATTAGACCGGTTTGCAGACAACCTCGATACACAATCTCTTCGATAACTGGCGCACCAACAACGACGACCATGATCAAGACGAGAATCCACAACCCAGGAGCGGTAGCAACGATGTCTTGTGCGCGCTTCGACACGTCATCAAACGAAAACGTGTCTGGAAACAATTGGGAGAGTGGCCAATTAATAAGGTTCACCAGAATCAGTTGCCCAAAAATCCCAAGTGGAATTCCCACCAGAACATCACGGGCAGAAAACCACTGACGAAACGTCACCAGAGGCGATTCATCTTCGAATGGCAAGAGTTTCGGCAAAGCCAAGACATACACCGCCCACATGAATGCCATGTTCAGTGCGAGAACCCACACAGGAATGTCTGCAATGGAATCACCAGAGTGACCCGAGATGATGATGGTAACGGTTGCTGCAAGCGACCCAGCTACATACACCGAGAACCACAGCAGAACGACCCTGACGCTGGCGAGCAAGACGTCTGAAAATTTTCGTTGCATGGCGGCGTCAGCCCGCGAGACGATTGGCGCCGTACACGTGCACTCGTTGACGACGATCCTCAAGGTGCCAGCCCGAAGGTGGCTTCAATCGACCAGCGTGTTGCTCACACAAGTCGTAGGCATGCGGATCTCGCTCTGGTGTGAGGTCATCCAGCCATACGAGTGACCGTGCGTACTGGTATGTGAGGGTGACGGACGCCTGATGGACACACCCTTGTCGCGTGCACTGCCTTGCCATAAGGAAAACGGTACTTCTGATGGTGACCGAAATCGGCGATGCCGACTGAGAAGTGCTACAACCCAGCCGTAGCATGAGGTCATGAGCGAGATGCCACCTCCGCCCCCTCCCCCACGCAACCAGTCACCACGCAACCCTTTCAAGGGGATGCGCTCAGACAAGACGCCACAGGATGGCAAGCCGCCGATGCCGAAGTGGGCCATTTGGGCCATCGTCGCAGCCATTGTTGTGCTGGCATTTGGTAGCCAATTCTTTGCGCCATCCACTGGCGAAAAAATCTCGTACACCGAGTTCTTGGCAGAAGTTCGCAGCGGAGACGTTTCCTCCATCACCATCAACAACGCCACCAACACCATCTCTGGCGAATTCAAGAACGGCGGCAAGTTCTCAACAACTGGCGCCGTCAACATGAGCGATGCGGACGAACAGTTGTTGAAAGACAACGGTGTTGATTACGACTTCACCACTCCGCAGCCCAACTGGATCACCAGCTTGCTACCCATCATTCTTCCATTCCTCTTTGTCATTGCATTCTTCGTGTGGATGCAACGTCGCGCTATGGGTCAAGCAGGAAACATCATGTCTGTCGGACGCAGCAAAGCGAAGGCGTATCAAGCAGACAAGCCATCCACCACATTTGCCGATGTGGCTGGATACGACGGCGTGAAGTTGGAAATCAAAGAGGTAGTCGACTTCCTCCGCATGCCTGAGCGATTTAAAGAAATCGGAGCGCGGGTTCCAAAAGGCATCTTGTTAGTTGGCCCTCCAGGAACTGGTAAGACCCTGTTCGCACGCGCCGTTGCCGGTGAAGCTGGCGTTGGATTCTTGTCCGTCACTGGTTCTGACTTCATGGAAATGTTTGTTGGTGTTGGCGCCAGCCGTGTTCGCGACTTGTTCCAACAAGCACGCAAAATGGGCAAGGCCATCATCTTCATCGATGAGATCGACTCCATTGGTCGTAAGCGTGGAGCCGGTCTTGGCGGCGGTCATGACGAACGTGAACAGACCCTCAACCAAATGCTGGCCGAAATGGACGGCTTTGAGACCACAGAGGGAATCGTCATTCTTGCTGCAACCAACCGTCCAGACATTTTGGACCCAGCGTTGTTGCGCCCCGGTCGATTCGACCGCCAGATTATTGTTCCTCTTCCTGAATTTGAAGAACGTCTTGCCATCTTGAAAGTGCACTCACGCGACAAGCGCATGGGAACCGACGTCGACCTCGACACCATGGCAAAGGCAACACCCGGCATGAGCGGTGCAGACCTTGCAAACCTCGTGAACGAGGCTGCCTTGTTCGCAGTTCGTCGTGGATCTGCTCACATCGAGCGCATCGACTTCGAAAATGCGCGCGACCGAGTGGTCATGGGAGCACGTCGTGAAAGCATGGTGCTTTCTGCCGAGGAAAAGCGCGCCACCGCGATTCATGAAGGCGGTCACGCAGTTCTTGCCACCGTGCTACCCCACTCTGACCCACTCCACAAGGTCACCATCCTTCCAAGAGGAATGGCTCTCGGAGTCACTTGGACACTTCCGGAAGAGCGCCACACGTACTCGCGGGAGTTCTTTGAAGATCTCATTTGCAAGGCAATGGGTGGACGAGTTGCAGAGAAAATTGTGTTTGGTCACCTGAACTCTGGTGCAGCAAACGACCTTGAACAAGCAACGTCAATCGCGCGTCGTATGGTGCGCGAATGGGGCATGTCCGACAAAGTGGGTCCAATGGCGTGGAACGGTCAGCAACAAGTATTCCTTGGTGAAGACCTCATGACGAGTGGCCGCGAATACAGCGATTCCACGGCGAAACTTCTGGACGATGAGATTTCTCGAATTCTCCACGAGCAAGAACAACGTGCACATGATCTTCTCACCAAGCACCGTAAAGGTCTCGAGCTTGTTGCCGAGAAGTTGCTAGAAGAGGAAACAATTGACGGCGCAGCAGTGGGCCGTTTGGTGCAAGAGGGGCTCACAGCCCCGTCTCCCACCGATGCTTAATTAGTTCGGTCGAGAGTTTTCTTTTCTTCCATCACAAGGATCTGGAGTTGAGCCAGGTTCTCTACATTCCGCCACTGCGGCCCAGAGGTCTTGCGCTTTCACTGGCCCTAAGAAACCATTGCGGACTACTCCCCGACTGTCCGCAATCACCAAGGCGGGAACCGCATCAATGTTGTACCTACGATGCAGGTCTGGGTTTTCTATGTAATCAATTCTTTGCACCGCCACATCTCGGGATGCAAGAACAGATGCCTTCGTTGCTACATCAGCACACGTGTTGCATGTCGACGATGTGAACACTGCAACCAACCACGGACTTTCTGGTGAGACGAAGTCGCCCCTATCCAACTGGGTAGGCATATGAAAGCTGCCCTGCGTTGGCGCGTCTGGCCGACGCTTGCGCAGAACAATTGACACAACAATTGCCGCGGCCATTGCGAGCCCAACGAGAAGAACTTGTGTCATCGTTTCATTCTCACAGGCAATGCACCCACCATGCCAAAACCAATGAGTCCGTGACCTCGCGTTGTGCGACGCTGTACGGCAATAGGCACCGTTGCACTAATAACTACTTCACCGTCTGACACACCGACTGGCACATCCAGACTGATAAGAGAGGCGGCACCCAGCGGAACATCGACAAATCCAGGCAGGCTCAGCAAGCCACCTGGCCCAACTGCAGAGATGGTAAAAGTTCCCTCGTTAGCGGTGGTGTTGAGAATTGACAATGCATTTCTTGCCCCCTTGCCCAGACCTGCAGGAATTCTCCATGTTGTACTGAGGAGGCCCGACGGTATGCCATTAACAATTGCGGTGAATGCACTTGTGTTGGTGCGCTGGCTGAGAACATGTTCCACAACGAGGCGCGTTGAATTCAACGTGGACACCACCATGGCGTGATCGCCTTTGGGGAGATCGGCAATGGAGTCTGTATTAATCACCACAATTCCACCAGCTGGGATGTCTACTGCTTGCGACGGCAAGGCCGCGTCGGCTGGCTGATCAACTGGAATTCCATTCGTAATACCCACTCCGAAGAACGACACATTCACTTGCGATGCGCGTTCTGATGGGTTGAACACCACAAGTTGTTCTGTTACCTGAGAACCTGTGCGACCCGACGTGAACCACCACTCAGACAACGGTGATGGTGCACCAAGTGTGGTGGAATACCCCAGTCGCCCACCACCCAAATAGTGCTGCATGCGAGATGCAACAATTTGACCAGTGGTCGCAACTACTTCAACAGCAATGCGTGATTCATTCGTTGCACCAACATCAGCCATGGAAATGCTCTTCACCGTTTTCGGCGGGAGAACAATTCCTTGGAGGTCGGCCGGTGTACGACGGCCTGCATTTGTGGTGTAGGCCATGTTCACAACCGCGGTGTCTGGGTATGGATTAATGAGAACGATGCGCTGCGTGGAACCATCTGCTGTGAAGCCATCGGCAAAGAACCACGAATCGGATGTTTGAGAGACACATTGGGATGTCACATCTCCCGCTGCATAAATCAGTTCTTGCTCGACAGTTCCCACCGAGCCGATGATTTCAACAACGGGCGCAATGACACCTACCGTGCGACCGCGCAAGACGTCGACATCTAATTGAGAACGCGCCGGCACTACAACAGTTCGTGATTCAGCCACGTCGCCACTCAAGAAGTTGACTGCTGCGGTGAATTCAACATCTCCCGGATTCGACAGCACAATATTCGCGGCGTCCAACCCATCGCCTGCCGCTGCACCAGGGCAGAACCACGACGTACTAATTCGCGACCCGCCCACTGCTTGCGGAAACCCACCAAGCGTGATGAGAGCGCCAGATGCGCCCACCGACTTCTGCCCGCCCTGACGATCAATTGCGACAACCGCTGTCAGCACACCAACCACAAGAACTGTGGAGAAAACGCGTCGGAGAATGTTCATGCTTTATCCGTTTCGGAAAATGCAAGAACTGGCTGCTGAACATGAATTGAAGAAACTTGTTTTAGCTTCTTTCTAAATTGACGACGAGATGTTGCAATAAAGAGAAGTGCAATCCAAGCCGCAATCTGAAGAAAGACAAGCACTACATGAAGCCGTGAGGTACTGAAGGACAACCGCACCCGACCTGAACCTGGCAGGTCATACGCATTTGTGAGACCAAATGCGGGTCGAACAGCAATCTCTGCCCCGTCCAAGGTTGCAACCCATCGTGATGTGTATGGAACAGACACATGCAATGTTCCTGCCTGAGCATCCACTTCAGATACATGATGCGGATGGTCAACATATGGGAGTGATGTGGCGCCGGAAATGTCACTAGCAATCATTGACGCCTCACCGGCCGAAGCGCTTCTCACCGCACCGGCCTCAGTGAAGAACGAACGAATGGGAACCCATGCCGTGTTTTCAAAAACGATGAGGTCTGGCGACGCAAAACGTTGACGCAAATCCAGCTGCCGCGACAGAGCCTCAATGAGACCATCTGGAACTTCAATGGGGTTGCCTCGCGTTGATTGTCCACCGTCAACGATGGGAACCACAATGAATCGCACAGCCAATGGCGCGAGAAGTCGACCTGCGCGGGCCGTTTGCCCGCGAACGATTCCGTACATAGCGGCAACTGCATTATCACGAGCTCGCGTGGGTGGGGTTTCCCACATATCCGACAACGTTGCACTTCGACCATTAACAACCGAGTAAGCAATACCCCATCCGAAATTCAGTGGCGCGCCAGGCAAAACTCGCGCATCACCAATAAACATTGTTCGATAGTTTCCAGACGCATCACCTTCTGGTAACTGGACTAACAACTGCGGTAGAGCTAGATCTGGCTGATTCCATGAACCATCAATTGCATTCAGTGACGATGGAATGAGACCAACTGCAAAGGCAATTCCAACCAGTGCACCAAGTGGTTGACGCCAACTGAACTTTCCACGCCCTAGGTCAATGGCAAGTGATGCACCCATCGCACCAGCACACATGGAAATTCCAAAGGCAACCGGAACCAACAACAGTGCAGAGTCCGGCGCATGTGCTGGCAACAGTGCAGCATCATCAAGAATTGCAATTAACAGACCAACCGACACAACACCGGCACCACGCAGCGCCCATGCCACACGCGCACCGCGCACCAAGAGCACAGACCCCACCACGGCGGCATATAACGCAATGGACAGTGACGAACCGAAAAATCTGCCAACGTCAAACGTGGCTAGTTTCCACAATCCAAGATTGCGACCCCCGTCCACTGGTGCGCCAGTGAGTGCTTCCCACCACCCACTTCGAATGTATGACCCAGACCACGGCAAGTTCAATGCAATAGCCGTTGTCACCGCAGCCAGTGATATTCCAATCCAGCGGACCGACCATCGAAATGACAAACCCTGCGCAAATGACACAACAGCAATAACGACACCCAAGAATGGCAACAACAGCAAAGTGGCCGGTTCAAAAGCAATTGCAATGGCAGTGATCAGTGTGAGCCCCGCAAACCATCGACGCCACGTTGACGGCGACACAACAACCAAAACTTCTTTTGCCATAGTTGATGTGATGTCAGCGTGCCCCACCGTCATGCGAAGCAAATGAATCATCCACGGGATGAGTGCATACAGCAACAATGCACTCCACTGACCCGATGCAATTGCGGCGTATGGAAGTGGAACGGCGGCATACGCCACCACCGAAGAAATGCGGCCACCGCGGGTACCCATGACCGATGCGAATCGCCAAACACCCAGCCACCCCACGAGAGGCAACAACACGATGGACAACGTGTGCGCAAGGCCAGATTGTCCAAACGCAATGAGCGTTCCCGCTGCAGTGAGCACAACACCTGTTGGAGCAGCCGAAATTTGACCGAATCCTGCACCCCACCATCCAGATACGTAAGACGACCACGCATCGCGCGCCGACTCAGTGAAAGGCACCATTTGACCTACAGACACAGACCCATTCAGCAGTAGTGAACGCGACCCGATGACAAGGAGGATTAACAACACGCCCCATGCCACATATGCCCCACGAGGTGTTGGCTCAAGAACTTCCGATGAAGACTGAGCTTGCGCCAAGCCGGCACGTCGAGCGCGACGGCGGAAATACGCCGTGGTATGAGCCGAACCCAAAATTTGTAACGATCGAATTTCATCGCCGTCAACAGAGCGAATCGCTGACATCTCTTCGCGGCGATGACTGATTTCCCGGACAGAAAGAGGGAGCGACAAGACAGCTCGCGCTTCAACAATCGCTCTTCGGGTTCTCCCTGTTGCAAGTAAGAGAATGCATCTCGCGAGAGTAAAGAAAAATATTTGGACAATGAGAAAAATAAGTTGGCCACGTGACGACAACGATGCAACGGTCTGCACACGAGTCAACTCAGCTTCACTGTCCACCACTTCGATGTGCTCTGCCGTCATTCGATCCGCCATCGCCTCTCGATGTCGTGCAACTGCTGACGGCACAACAACTACTCGGGCTCCAGTTGCATGAACTCTCCAACAAAAGTCCAAATCCGTTCCGGAGGAATGAATGGATGAATTGAACCCGCCCACAAGCCTGAACAAGTCTGCGCGCACCACGAGGCACGCGCTTGACAAAACAAAAACATCTTGCACTGAATCGTGCTGTTCCTGATCCAGTTCTCCGTCGTCTGCATATGGCAACTCAACACCAAAGCGATCAACAGCACTACCCACCGACTGAATCATGCGAGGGTTATCCCAGTGCACAAGCTTTGGCCCCACTGCTGCTGCATTCGATCGATACAACTCATCAATCAAATTGCTGATGGCGTTTGGCGCAAGAACTACGTCGTCATGCAAGAAGCAAAAGAAACCACTATCTCCTTGCACCAAATCCAGAACTGAATTGCACGCCCCCGCGTACCCCGGGTTGCCGCCAAGAAATCGAACCACTGCCTGCGGCACGGTGGACTGGATGGTGTCCAGCACATCACGCGCTCCCGGGTTTTCACTGGTCCCAGACACCAACACCAGAATTTGCAAAGACCCGTAGTCCTGGTCCACCAGACCCCGAAGGGATTCAACAAGCCACTCGCCCGGTTCATGAACCACCATGGTGGCCACAACGGGCGGCTGGGAGGGAGATGAAACTGGCTCAGTCACGCCCCCGCGAGGCTAGTGCCAGGCCCTCAAGCACTGCGGGCAGTCCACTCGTCCCTTTGTGACGTATGCCCTTCGCTAGATCGCTTGCAAAAGTAAGCACCCGCACCTACGCTTGTTCGCATGGCATCACTTCCACGTATCACCCTTCCCAAAGTGTCCCTTCCAAAGATCTCCGTCCCCAGTTTGGACAAACTGCCCCAGATCGATCTGCCAAAGGTGTCCCTTCCGCAGATTCACTCCATCGACCTCACACACGTGGATTTATCCCGCCTCTCCCCCACCGCCGTTTTAGAAAATCCAATGGTCAAGCAAGTCACCGAGGTGGGCTACACCGCAGTTGGTTTTGCCGTGCTCGGATTCCAAAAAGCACAAGTGCGCCGCCGTGAAATGACTGAATCGCTGAAGGCTCGCTTCAATACCGCGCAATAAAGATCAATTTTCTCTGAAAGAGAACCTGCCCTCTTTCCATTGATACAACTAGCCTGACTTTCTGTGTCGGACGCCAACGAATCAACCGTCTCTTCGAAGGCTCCACTTCCTGAAGGAACAATTCCCGTTGGGATAGGTCTCTTCATTGCAGGAATCACTGCATACGCGTTTTTCAAAGTGGGCCAGTTGGCGCTCGGCAAGGAAGACTTCAAACCCATCGTGGCTTTGTGGTTCACCACTTTTGCCCTCGTGCCCGGTTTCCTTCTGCCCGTTGAACAAGAACTTGGCCGAGCCCTAGCGCATCGTCGAGCACTGAACCAAGGCGGACGACCTGTTGTTCGAAAGATGCTTCCACTAGCGGGTGGATTGTCATCCGTACTTGTAATCGCAACTCTGGCTGCCTCTCCATGGCTTACGCGCGACATGTTCGAAGGCAACTGGGTTGTCACTGCATCTTTGATTGTGACCGTCATTGCGTTTGCTCCAATGCATATTGCGCGCGGCATCGCCTCTGGCTCTGGTCGATTCACTGCGTATGGAATAATTTTGGGAATCGATGGCGCAACGCGCATCATCGCTTGCATTTTCTTGTGGCAATTGAACGTAACATCAGTGGGCGCTTACGCACTGGCCGTTGCACTGTCACCAGTTGTTGCCGTGCTCGTTGTTTCAATTCGTGGCGACATGGCATCTCACCATGGTCCCCCTGCAAATTTTTCTGAACTTACTCCCAACATTTCCTGGTTACTTCTCGGATCAGTCATGGCAGCAGCACTTGTGAATGCAGGACCACTGGGAGTTGACGTGTTGGCATCTGCAAGCGAAGCTGAGAAGGTCACTGCGTTTGGCAATGGCGTATTGCTCTCACGCATCCCGTTGTTCCTGTTTCAAGCAGTGCAGGCCTCGCTGTTGCCGCGGCTGGCGAGGCTTGCCGCCAAGGGTGATCTCACAGAGTTTGTTCAAGGCCTCACCCTGCTGTTGAAGATTGTTGTGGGCGTTGCGGTGCTTGGAACCGCTGGGTCTTATGCGCTCGGGCCGTGGGCACTTGACTTCATGTACGACGGCGGCCTTGACCGCCGAACACTCACGTTGCTTGCACTAGCGAGCGGTTTGTACATGCTGTGTCTTGCCATTGCACAGGCTGTCATTGCGCTTCGCGGCCACAGATGGGTTGCGATTGGTTGGTTAAGCGCCGTCATCACATTTTTACTTCTCACCACTTTCGCCAGCGACGACCTGTATTTACGCGTTGAATTCGGTCTTGTTGGCGGCTCCACGGTGGCGCTGATTATTTTTGCAACAGCACTAAAGGCTCAAATTGCAGCTGGCATTACACCAGACGCAGATTCCATGATTGATGGCGTGCTCGACACGCAATTTGAATAACTGCTATTTCAAGCGAGCAGATTCAAGTTTCAAATCGTTTTGCACCATCATGCTGACTAGCGATGGAAAGTCAACCTCGGGAACCCATCCAAGCTTTTCGCGGGCCTTCGTTGGGTCGCCGATCAGAAGGTCTACTTCTGCAGGACGGAAGAAACGTGGATCTTGGCGCACGTAGTTACGCCAATCGTCGAGACCTACTTCTTGGAACGCAAGTGTGAGGAACTCTTCGATGGAGTGAGTTTCGCCAGTTGCCACCACGTAATCATCTGGTTGATCTTGTTGCAACATCAGCCACATTGCGCGCACGTAGTCACCGGCATAGCCCCAGTCACGTTTTGCATCGAGATTGCCCATGACAAGCTCTTTCTCAACACCTAATTTTATGCGAGCTGCTGTGTTCGAAATCTTTCGTGTCACAAACTCAAGGCCACGACGTGGGCCTTCGTGATTAAAGAGAATTCCGGAACACGCAAAAATGTCGTAACTCTCGCGATAGTTCACCGTGATGTCATGACCGAACACTTTGGCACATCCATAGGGTGAACGAGGATGGAATGGGGTGAGTTCTGATTGCGGAACTTCACGCACTTTTCCAAACATCTCAGATGATGATGCTTGGTAGAAGCGAATGGGGTTGTTCTGTGTGCCGCCCACCATGCGAATTGCTTCCAACATTCTCAACACACCAAGACCTGTGATGTTTGATGTCAACTCGGCTTGACCAAATGAAATAGCCACGAAAGATATAGCACCAAGGTTGTACACCTCGTCTGGCTTCACGTACTCAAGAGCCGAAACCAAACTAGTGAGATCGGCTAGGTCTCCCGGCACCAACTCCACATACGGAAACTCATCACGAATCTGCAGGGCCCTCGGATTGTTCTGGCCCTTCAGCATGCCAAAGACTTCGTAACCCTTTGAATGAAGAAATTCGGCAAGGTGCTGGCCGTCCTGACCTGTTATTCCAGTGATGAACGCGCGGGGCATGAGTGACCTCTTCTATGGGAGATAGGACTAGAAGACGGTACCACTATCTGTCTTCTTTCAAGATGAATCCGCATGCCGCTAGCCCGTACGCTGAAGAAATGATTGTGGTGTTAGCCGGTGGCGTCGGAGCAGCTCGTTACCTAGCCGGACTAAAAGAATGTGTCCCGCACACGGACATTGTGACCATTGTCAATACTGGCGACGACACCCAACTACACGGACTCAGCATTTCTCCCGATATTGACACCGTCACATACACAGTGGCCGGCGCCATCGATCGAGTTCGCGGATGGGGTTTAGAAAACGAAACATGGCGAGCAATGGAGACGTTATCTAAGTTTGAGTCTGTGCGCCCTCAGGGCTCATTGGCCGCGCCACGTTGGTTCAACCTTGGTGATGCAGACTTGGCCACTCACTTTTATCGAACTGCACGCCTCCATGAAGGCGCCACACTTCGCGACGTCACCGATGAAATTCGGCGTGCGTTTCACCTAGATATCACCATTGTTCCGATGACTAATGACCAGGTTCGCACCATGGTGCATTTAGAAAATGAAACGGTGACCTTTCAAGAATATTTCGTGAAGCTTCAGCACTCGGTTCCAGTGAAGTCTGTGGAATTTGTTGGCGCTGAACATGCATCGTTCATTGATTTCTCACTCCTAGAAAATGCAGCCTCCATTGTGATTGCTCCATCCAACCCCATTGTTTCCATTGGGCCAATTCGTGCACTTTCAGGCGTAGACGCAACACTCACCGCGCGCCGAGACGATGTAGTTGCCATCTCGCCAATCGTTGCTGGAGCCGCACTGAAGGGGCCAGCTGACCGCATGTTGACGGAATTGGGCCATGAGCCCACTGTCGTTGGCGTGGCAAAACTGTATGCGCCAATTTGTGGCACTTTGGTCATTGATGAGCAAGATGCACATCTTGCTACTGCAGTGGAGCGCGAGGGTATGAGATGTGTTGTCGCCGACACCATCATGTCTAAGCCCGGAGTCGCCCAACAACTGGCCATCACATCTCTGAAGGCAACACCACAACAAGGAGGCATCACATGGCCCGCTTAATGGCATGGAGCGTTGAAGGCATCGGTGAAATCACACCAGGTATGCAATTAGGTGATGTCATCGCCGATGCATGCGCTGGTGAACCAAATGGACCATTGCGCGACAACGATGTTCTAGTTGTCACCCAGAAAATTGTGTCGAAGGCAGAGAATCGCTTGGTGGAAATTGATCCGAACGATCCTCTCTCGCACAAGAAACTTGTAGAAGAAGAAGCCGTCCGCGTCGTTCGACGGCGAGGCGACCTCATCATCACTGAAACAAAACATGGCTTTGTGTGCGCAAATAGCGGCATCGACTTGTCGAACGTTGAGCGTGGCTATGCGGCACTATTGCCTCTCGATAGCGATCGTTCCGCACGTCGAATCAGAGACATCATTCGCGCTCGACTAGGCGTGAACGTAGGAATCATTGTGAGCGACACATTTGGTCGTCCATGGCGCAAGGGCCTCACCGATGTTGCCATCGGAGTTGCTGGAATTGCCGGAGTCGTCGACCTTCGCGGAACAGAAGACGCACTTGGCCGCGTGATGCAAGTGACGGAAGTGGCTGTGGCAGATGAACTTGCATCTGCTGCAGAGTTGGTGATGGGAAAATCGACTGGCGTTCCAGTTGCGGTCATTCGCGGAGTAGACCCCACGTGGCTGCGTGATTCATCAATGGATGAACTGGTGCGCCCACCGAGCGAAGATTTGTTTCGCTAACTAAGCCTGATTGCGCAGAGTGGCGAGCCCCTTGGCCAGAGGGGTAAACGGCGACCAGCCCAATTGAATTCGTGCCCGCACAGGAGACAAACTCAGTCTCGCTATGTCATGCGGCCTGCCCGTGGCGGCTCGAGGCGCGGGCGATGCAACTCCGCCCATCAATGACCACAATTCAAGAACAGATGTTGCAACACCAGAACCCACGTTCACAATGAGTCCGCCAGCCCTGTCGAGAGATCGAACCAAGGCATCAACAGTGTCATCAATAAACACAAAATCTCGAGTTTGTTTTCCAGTGCCGTGAACAATTGGCGCTTTGCCATGCTCTAATGCATCACAGAATGCGGCAACAACTCCGTCTTGAACACGTTGTCTTCGTCCGTACACGTTGCTCATGGCCAACACGGTGAACTCAACACCATGCCTGTCCCGATACACAGAATGAAGTTCTGCCGCAGCACGAGCAAGAACTTCTTCGCTGGTACGCGAGTCGTTCATGTGGCCTTCTTTAATGGGAAGATCGCGCGCAAGACACTCGCCGTACACCAACCCGGCCGGCAAGGCTGTGACAACTTTTGAAACACCGCCCAGGCGCGCTGCTTCAAGAACTGCAATGGTTGCCGACAAGCTGGATGTTGCCCCACTCAAATGAGCATGTGATGGAGTGAACACCGCCAAATTAATGATGATGTCAGGACGACGTAGTGCCACTAATTCTGCAAACTCAGGCGATTGAACTGAGATGTTTTGAAACTTAAAGCGCCCGGAGGCGTTGCGTGACTCCACCAAGTTAGACAATGCGCCACTTGACAGGTCATCAACAACGTCAACTTCATATTCTTCAGCCATCAATCTGTCCACCAGATGAGAGCCGATGAATCCGGCCCCACCGCAAACAAGAATCTTTTGTGGAGCCATTCCTATGACGCTAATTCAGGTGATGGAATCTTTTCTGACATCAAAACTTGCCCCGCGGCAACCACACCTTCGGCACCCACCACACAATCAACGAGCCCAGCATCATCTTCCACGGTCCCCATAATGAGACACCGCTCTAGCCGAACTCGATGTCCTACATGCGCACCTGGCAATAACACTGAATCTGTAATGACGCACTGGGCGCCAATAGTTGAACCTTCACCGACTACCGAATGCACCACTGAAGCTGATGAATCAATAGAGCAATGTGGCGCAACCGAGGACAAGATGTGCGCACGTGTTCCATCAATGAGATCAAGATTTGCTTGCAGATACGTATCAGGACGTCCAGTATCTATCCAATAGTCGCTGGTCGCCATTGCTGCCAAGGTGCCGTCGACCACCATCTGAGGAAACACCACACGCTCAATCGAAAGGCGTTGTCCTTCGGGCATACGTTCAAGGACTGACGGCTCCAACACATATGTTCCCGCGTTAATCACCCGACTTGACGTTTCGCCTGGAGAGGGCTTCTCCACAAACCGTTGCACCCATCCATCGGCGTTGGTTTCCACCACACCGTATTGAGATGGATCGTCAACAGGTGTGAGATGAAGCGTTCCTTCCGCACCGCGTGCACGATGAAAGTCGACTAGTGCTGCAACGTTGAGGTCACAAATAATGTCGCCATTCATTACAACAAACGTGTCGTTAATGCCCGCATCTCGCGCAGCAAAAGCAATCGCGCCGGCCGTATCTAATGGTTCTGGTTCCACTGCATAGTGAAGCTGTACCCCAGCACACACACCTTCAGGAAATGCATCGAAAAATGGCTCAGGCTTGAAACCGAGAGCGAGCGCCACATGAGTGACTCCGGCGGTGGCCAAATTGGCAATGAGGTGTTCTAGCTGTCGCACATTTGCAATTGGCAACAGTGGTTTTGGCGTACTAAAAGTGAGCGGACGCAATCGCGTGCCAAACCCTCCAACAAGTACTACTGCATGCATCAGCCAGGCACTGTGGTGGTTGTTGCGCTTGTGGCAACAGTTGTAGACGTTGCTGTGGTGGCATCGTTTGCATCTGCAAGAGCCTTCAACTCAGAGGCCGATGCGGGAATGGGAATGTCGACGCCAGGCGCAGCGATCGCAATAGTGACAGCCATGCCGTCCTGGTCAATCTTGATGTTGTTGAAGTCAGTGATGTACTTCTTGTTGTCGTTTTGATTGTCGTAGCTATCCCACACCACAACCTGCACTTGGGCTTCTACTTCTTTACCCTTTGCATCTTTGCACTTGAGATCACTTGTCTGAATCTCTTCACCTGAATTTTGACCTGCGGGGAAAGTGATTCCCTTAGTGTCGACCTTCACGCCGTATGACTCAAGGAACACACCAAGTTTTGCGCGGTATCGCGGCAAACCAGCAGGACGCCATTCGAAAACTCCAGGGGTTGATGACGTCAATTGATACTTCGTGTTGTCTGGCTGTACATCTGCGTCGGCAGTGAGGTTGCCCATAAAGTCATCGCACTTATAGAACCCGTATGCGGCGTATGAAATCTCACTGGGAGCAGCTGCAGAGCCACTGTCTGGCTCTGCCTGCCGAGCGTACGCAACAAGACCAAGGCCGAGGACAACAACAACTGTCATCACTGCAGGGAACATGGTGCCCCCTTGGAATCGCACTTTGCGACCTTTGCCCTTCTGTGCAAGACGGGCGACTTTTTTTGCTGATGAACCACTAGCCACGAATAGGAAAGGCTACCTGCTGAGGCTGGTCAGAGTGCTCACAATCACAAGGAGGCAATTAAAGAAAGGTACGAATGCGCCACAGCAGCGGGTGAAACATGTGTTTGCACCCACTGTCTCCCCTTCTGCCCCATCTCCATAGCCAACTGAGGATCTGCAATCAACTGACCTAATGCAGCGATGAACTCAGCCTCATTGTCAGGAATGACAGATACTCCAGCTCCACTGTGCGCAAGGATTCGAGTGACTTCGGTTCCAGGGTCAATGGCCGCCACCACGGGTCGGGCGGCCGCCAAAATGCTGTACGTCTTTGATGGGACACTGACGGCGCCGAGACCTGCACGCAATGGAACAACATGAATATCGCCAGATGCCAACACTTCGGCCACTCGTTCACGCGGTTGATAGTTAGCGAATCGGATATTCGAAATTCCAGCAGCCATCTTTTCTAGTTCTGCGCGAGCAGACCCTTCACCATTGATGACAAAAACAACGTCGGGGAAATGCTGTGCGGCAGAAATCATCATTGTGAGGGACTGTGAATATCCGACATTGCCTGCATACATCACGACGGTTTCATCACAAATACCAAGCTCGGACCTATACGACGTGGCTCGCGCTTGGGGAACAATGCGTTCTGCATCGACGAAATTGGGAATGACATGGATCTTGTCTCGATGCTTCGGCGCCACTTTGGCCAGCACATTTGCTCGAAGATCATCAGATAACACCACCACTGCATCTGAACGGTGATAACTGATTCGCTCCAACCAGCGAGCAACTGAAATTACTCGCGAATTCGTGATTGCACCTGTCTCAATTGCGGCGTCTGGAAAGACGTCTTGAATATTGAAAACTGCGTGTGAACGTCGAAGGCGTGCAGCAAGCCAACCAGTGAGACCCAATGTCAGAGGCGGTGACATTGAGACTATTGCTGCGGGCCTGCGATGCAGTCCTCCGGCAAACAAAGTGCACACACCTGCCACCCCACTAAAAGCAGCAAATCCGAAAGCGCGGCGAAGCAAATTTGTTTTGCTTTTCCCAGGAAATGGATGAACACGAATAATTGATCCCCATTGCGTCTTTTCTCGACGCACCAAACGGCCGGCCCAGCCTTCTTCAATGGAGTGTGTGCGATACCACGGAAGAGCTGTTACGACATGAATGTTTCGGCCCGATGCAATGAATTCATCAACGATGCGAGTAATCACTTCTCCCGTTGGTGCGGTGTCGGGAGCAAAATGAGGAACAAGCAACACAATCGGGCGATTCATCACACTCCACCTTCCATCGCACATCGATACTGCTCTACCAAATCTGCCGCAGACAGTGACACGGTGAAATTCTCAGCCCGTGCACGTCCGGCGGCGATCAATTCACTCCGTTGATGACGAAGCCGAACCAATGCGTCGTTCCAGTCCTGAATATGTAGTGCGGCGATCACTCCAGCATCGCCCACCACTTCCGGAATACTTCCGCAGTTACTGGCCAACACTGGCGCACCAAGTTGCATTGCTTCAATCAGAGGTGCGCCAAATCCTTCGTACTCGCTGGGAAACACCATGGCCTCTGCCATCTTTAATAGACCGTTACGGTCGGCATTAGAGACACGCCCCGGCATCACAACACGCCGACCAAGCCTCATCTCTTTCACCAATGATTCCACTGCAGATTGGTGGGACCCCGCTGACCCAGCGAAGACAAGTCGCAGCGATTCATCGCGCCACACCTCATTGCCTGACGCCATCAACGTGAGCAGGAATTGATGATTCTTATGTGGATGCGTGATTGCAGGGAACACCAACACTGGCCCGTCGCCTAATGAATATTTCGAGCGCAACTCATGTTCCGGTGTTGCGTCGACCGACAAGCTGCTCTCCACACCGTGACGTACAACGCCAATGCGCGCTGGAGATGTATTGAAGTTCTCAGTCAAAGTATGAGCAACGAACTGTGTTGGCACCGCAATGCGAGTTGCCCGACGAAGTGACGACGGAACCACCCGCTTCAGATATTTCAGTTTCAAGGGATGCACATATTCGGGATATGTGGTCCATTGAACGTCGTGAATTGTGAGAAGAGTTTTCTTGTTTCCAATTCGGGGCAGTGTGCCGCCACCATGATGGACAAGACCGAACGTGCGAGTGTGCCACGCCAGCCACGTGTGCTCGAGAAATATTCGGATACTTCGTTTCATGCAAGAAGATGGCGCCTCTCGTACATCAAACAACTGTGCGATGAGGGATTGACGTTCTGAGAATCCCTTCGGCGCAAACACGGTGATGCGGTAATCATGCTGAATCTCAGACAGACCCAGTAATTGGCGAACTAGATATTCCTCGCTTCCACCTACTCCTGGTACACACCACAGCAAGTTCATTGCAATGCGACGCATCAGCGATCACCCTCAAGGAGTTGGCGATACACACGTGCTGTGGCGTTAGCGGTCTCGGACCACGGAACGCTTGCTGCTCGCAATAAACCTCGCTGGCGCAATGTGTCCTGTTGCAACAAAGCCGAGCGAAGTCCTTCTGCGATTGATTCAACACTCAGCGGGTCCACCAACTCCGCTGCGCCACCAGCTACTTCTTCAGTGGAAGTGCCACGTGAGGTAACAACGGGCGCACCATGTGCCATCGCTTCAATTACCGGTAATCCATACCCTTCTAAAACAGAAGGAAACGCAAATACGGAACATGCTGCATACATGGCGGAAAGATCTTCCGTGGGAACGAATCCAGTGAGAATCACGTTGTGTGACGGTGACAGACCCGAGTCTCCCCAACCGTCCATTCCCACCACCACGAGTGGCGGCGCATCTGGCAACACAGCGAGCGCTTCGAGCAATCTCGCCAAGTTCTTGCGTGGTTCTTGAGTTCCTACAAACAGAACAAACTCACGCGGCAGTGAATACTTCACTCGGACCCGATCGATATCGTCGCGAGACAAGTTCGCCATGTGCACTCCCAGCGGAACATGATGCAGAAGTTCCTGGGAGAAGCCTTCTGAGAGACAGTCATTCAACGTTGCCACTGACGAACACAATATGGTGGCCCGCTTTTTCTTCAAGATGTTGAGACTTCGTCGAAAGATTTTGTTTCCATGTGCTGTAAAGAACTCAGGATGCCGAACAAACGCAATGTCATGCAACGTGGTCACTAGTGGCAATGATGTTGCGGGCGGAATGACGGTCGTTGCATGCACGAGGTCTGCCGACACCACTGATTCAACTTTTGGCCAGTTGCAACGTGTCCACAATTCGTACAACAACGCACCACCAACAGGCAGAGCCGCCACCGAGAAGGGCGGCGCGAAGCCAGGTGTGGGCGGACCCGCGTGACGACCCGCAATAGCAACGAGCTCAATGTCGGGAACAGATTTCAAGGCGGAGGCCACTTCTAGGGCAGAAATTGCGGTCCCACCGGGAACGCGATGCCAGCACTGTTCGAGGGTGTAAGCAACGCGCACCCCTTCATTCTGTCTGCTGGCGTCCTACGATGGCATCCATGTCGGATTTCTGGTCAGGTCGCAAGGTTCTCGTCACGGGCGGAAATGGCTTTCTCGGCCGTGTGGTAGTTGGCCTTCTCTCCCAAAAGGGCGCTTCCGTCGTTGCCCCCACCCACGACGAATATGACCTCGTCATTCCAGGAGTGGCCGATGCCATGCTCGCAGCCCATCAACCAACCCACGTCATCCACTTGGCCGCCCGAGTGGGCGGGATTGGCTACAACCTGGTGGACCCAGCACGTCTGTACTTCGACAACCTCATGATGGGTACTCACATCATTGAGGCCGCACGCGCCGCCGGCACAGAAAAGACTGTCCTACTTGGCACAGTCTGTTCGTATCCGAAGTTCACTCCAGTTCCATTCAAAGAAGAATCGTTTTGGGACGGCTACCCAGAAGAAACAAATGCGCCGTACGGAATCGCAAAGAAGGCGCATCTTGTTCATGCACAGGTGAACAGCGCCCAATACGGACAGAAATTTGCCTACCTCATCCCTACAAACTTGTACGGGCCAGGCGACAAATTCCATCCCTCGGTGTCACATGTCATTCCAGCCCTTATTAAGAAATGCGTGGAAGCGCAAGAGCGTGAAGACAACTTCATCGACGTATGGGGATCTGGATCAGCAAGTCGTGAACATCTGTATGTAGAAGATGCAGCAGCGGCAATTGTTTTGGCCGCCGAGATTCACGAAGGCGTTGAACCCATCAATCTTGGATCTGACCGAGAGATAACAATTCGTGAAACGGCAGAAACCATTGCTCGAGTCACTGGATTTACGGGCGAGCTGAAATGGGACGCCACAAAACCAGACGGTCAACCACGTCGTCGCATCGACCCCAGTCGCGCAGCCCGCATGCTGGGCTGGACAGCGAACATGGATTTCGCAGAGGGAATCTCGCGCACTGTTGATTGGTATCGCGCGAATCGCGACATTGCCGAGGCCGCTCCTCGTTGATGACATTCCTTCCATCGGCACTCATAGACTTCACTGCGTGACGCTTCCCCCGCCGTCTCTTGAGTACTGCGTACGACATCCCAATGTGGCAACAGGTCGCCATTGCACACGGTGCGATAGACCTGCATGCAATAACTGCCTAACTCCAGCACCTGTTGGTTCACATTGCGCAGACTGCGTGAGAGCTGCGCATCCACCAGCACGCGAACGCGTTCGACGCTGGAATGCCGTACAGCAAATTGTTGCAACACGATTGTTAATT
>JBMTEX010000036.1:0-19792 GCA_049433485.1 Ilumatobacteraceae bacterium
AAGACACCGAAAGATCGGTGAGCTTCAATACGGGGCTCATATCTTTGACTCCCTCTTGTCAAGCTGTGCGCGAACGTAGTCGCCGAAGTAGTTAGTGGAGAGGACCGTGAACGCAATCATTGCGACGGGGAAGTAGGTCTCCCACGGTGAGAACTCAAGGTACGAGCGGCCAATAGCCAACATGGAACCCCAGCTAGCACCACCGGCAATACCGATGCCCAAGATGGACAGCGAACCTTCCACAATGATGACCACACCGATCGCGAAGAATCCGATAGCCAAGATTGCAGGTGCAACGTTTGGAACGACGTGCTTGCGGATGATGGTGAGGTCTTTAGTACCCATTGACTTCGAAGCAATGATGAATTCACGTGTGCTCCACTGCAAGGTGGCGCTACGAGCGATACGGCCGAGAATGGGAATAATCACGATGATGAGCGACATAATCATCACGAACACCTTGCGGCCGTCCGACGCTGGAATTCCATCTTTCGTTGCCGCCAAAACCGAAATGAGTGCCAGTGACAACACGAGGTTTGGAATGGACAGCAACATGTTGAACACCACGTTCACCACGCGGTCGTACTTGCCCTTGAAGTAGGCGGCGGTGATTCCGATAAAGGTTCCAATGCCACCTCCAATGACTACCGACGTGATTGCGACTAATACTGATAGTCGAGCGCCGTTAATGACGCCTGCCAACACGTCGAAACCGTCTTGAGTAGTGCCGAAGAAGTGTCCAGGGCTAAATGGCCCGACACCTAGTGCTTCAGTTGATTCATCCCACGCTGGTCCGGGAAGCAGGTCCCGGAAAATGGCAAGGAAGAAAATAAAAAGAATCCAAACTGCTGACAGTTTGTAGCCAATTGGCTTATTCCAAAATCGCTTAAGCACGGCGCTCCCTTGTTCGTGGATCAATGATGTTGGCGACAATGTCGACTGTTGAGTTAAAGAACACATATGCGAAGGCCACGATGGCAATCAGTGTCTGCAACGCGATGACTTGACGTGTGACGATGGCAAACGCAATCTCGTATCCGAGGCCAGGAATTTGGAAGAGCGTCTCAATAACGATGGTGCCGCCAATAAGCGACCCCATGTTCAAGGCAGCGGAGGTGAGCAGTGTCGTACTGGAGGGGCGCAACACATGCTTCCAGAGGACGCGACTGTTGGAGATGCCTTTTGACATTGCCATCATCACGTAGTCCTCTTTGAGTGTGGCAATCACGTCTGCGCGAAGGAGGCGTGTGTACGAAGCAATAATGCCAACTGCCAAACTGGCAACTGGAAGAACCATGTACTTCATGTGCAGAATTAGATCTTCACCGGGTGTCGCGTAACCAAGT
The DNA here is from genome assembly GCA_049433485.1 of Ilumatobacteraceae bacterium. Lineage (GTDB taxonomy): Bacteria > Actinomycetota > Acidimicrobiia > Acidimicrobiales > Ilumatobacteraceae > UBA2093. The sequence goes on from JBMTEX010000036.1 coordinate 1,347, forward strand.
GGCGGAAGGATTGGCCAGCGCAACGCGAAGAACAGTGAGAACACCAGGGCAAGCGCAAAGCTGGGAATTGACGACAAGATAAAAAGTATCGACTGAAGTACGCGGTCGAATCGGCTGCCTTCTCTGTATGCGGAAATTAGTCCAAGTGGAACCGATATAAACATCGCAACAATCTGTACGTATACGACCATAAGAATTGACGTTGGAATTGATCGTTTTAATACGTCGCTCACCGGGTTATTTCCGGCTGCTTGGTAGTAGTAACCGAAATCGCCCGTAATCATGTTGGAGAACCATTGCCACCAATAGCCAAAAACATTCCTGTCCAGACCAGAAACTCGACGAATATTTGCAACCTGATCGGGTAGAGCATTCGAGACCATGATGGAAGCAGGATCTCCTGGCAGTAATCGAATGAGGCACGCCAAGAAGAACGTGGCAACGCCAACTACTACGAAGATGGTGACGATGCGTTGAATGATGACGCGAAGTGTGTCCATGGAACCCCCATTTGTGTCCTGGAAAATATTACAACAACGAGAGAGGCGGCACCCATTTGGATGCCGCCTCTTCGACCGAAAAATTCGGTTCGTTGGTGAAGTTTGTTACTTGATGATGTACACACCAGGGTACTGAATGCCCCAGTTTGTTACAACACGTGGTGTCTTACCATTAGGTGTCTTCAGCGTGCCAATACCACCGATGTTCTTGCGAGCAAAGATGGAGACGTATTGGTGAGTCAGTGAAGACATGATGCTGTTGGTTTGGATGTACCGAGTTACCTTCTTGTACATCGGACCAACTTTCTTCTTATTGATTTGACCGTTCGAAAGCGGCGGTACAGCTTGTGCTGCGTAGAGAGCCGCATCGATCTTTTCATCGGTATGAAGGCTGAGGTTCAAGATGTCTCCCAACTTCACTGCACCCGACGCACCGTAGAGCGCCTTGATTGGGTTGGTAGAGAAGTTGTTCGCAAAAGAGTTGGTCACCAAGAATGGCAGGTTGAAACTGACGTCCGTACCTTCAAGAAGGAGGATGTTGATCATGTCGTACTGGTTCTTAGTGCTTGCGTTAAAAGCCTTGTTGATGATGTTGGTGGAGTCGTCCTGGTCAATGTTGACCTTGATGCCCACTCGCTTCAATTGGCTCTGAATCTCTTTTGAGTTCTGCAGAGACGCATTGCTGCGGTCAGCAGGAATGGTGATTTCTAGTGTTGAAATTCCAGCCTCTGTCTTGCACTTCTTCAGTGCTGCCTTTGCCTTCGTCAAGCTGAACTGCTTGAATCCACTGGTGGTGTACATCACAGATGTCGGGCCCACGAGTGACTTAGCTGGACGCTGTTCGTTTCCTCCGCGCTTCAATGCGTAGGTCTTACGATCGAGGCCGTAAGAAATGGCGTCGCGGCAGCTCTTCTTTTGGAATGCAGGCTCCACCTTCTGGTTCATCCAGATAGATGGGTAGTACTCGTATGGAGTCTTGAATTCTTTCAAGATGGACTTCTTCTTACGAAGGTTCTTAATGAACGTTCCGTCTGTTGCTCCAGAGAATTGTCCCACGGAGTATCCACCGGTCTGAAGGGCCTGTGATGCCTTAACGCCATCTTTGATGTTGTCGAACTGGATACCGTCGAGGTATGGCAACTGAACACCAGTTGCGTCCTTGCGCCAGTAGTTAGGGTTCTTGACAACGACCAATTGATCGGTGTTGAAGGTGTAGTTGGAATTGACCATGAATGGGCCAGTACCAATTGGGAATGTTCCGCAGTACTTGCCTGCACCGAGACCATTACCCGTGCCTGCTGACATTGGGTTGTTGGTCGCGCCCTGTGTAGGAATCGCGGGCCATGAAGCAAGCTGACGCTTTGAACGCACGAAGTAGCGACCTGATGCGTACATGGTGCCGGTGAGGTCATTCTGTGGACGATCAAGTTTCACCGTCACGATGTCACCACCGACTGAACCTGTTGCGCTCAGAATGTTTGCTTGGAACGGAACGGATGTTCCCAACACGTGGCCAGGAATTGCTTGACCAGCAGCAACTGCTGCAGGAAGTGCACTTGGGTTTGTTGTTGCAAGTGTTAACCATGCGGCAGTCAACGCACCTCGCGAGGCGTTGATGTTGAATGCAACAGCGTCAGCGTCCAGGTTGGTGCCGTCGTGGAACTTGATGAAGGAACCATCGGCCATCTTGCGAATCTTGATGGTGTATGTCTTCAAGTCTGATGATGGCGTTGCTGATTCAGCAAGCATTCCAACAAGGTCGCCACCAGCTGTTTTTTCAAACAAGGTGTCGTAGATGGTACGAGTGGCCATCAATGCAGAACCGGCAGGGTTGTTTCCTGTACACCAGCCTGGCATTGTGTCGCGCATTGCGACTTTGATGGTCCCGCCTACCTTTGATGCGGAAGTCTGACGAGCAGATACTCCCGCAGTTGAGGCCACAGTGGACACCGCAATAGTGGCTGCAACTGCTGCCCCTACGCGACGCAACACTCGTGACCGATTGGTCTGACGTTGTGTCATTGAGTTACCCCCAAAGTTGGCACACCACCGTGGTGTGACTGCAGTCACCATAGCAGGAGGTACTTAGTCGTTCCCAAACAAAGCGTGAAAAACAACTTGTGTTGGGCAAACGATAACTTGCACAAGGTCACAAGAGTGAATAGTTCTAACTATTCGTCTCGGTGCAAATTACAACGATGTGTGTAGGTGCACTTTTATGGCGCCAGTTTTGCGATCTGATGCAGTTCGAAACGCTTCTGCTGCATCCGCAAGGGGAAAATGATGGGTAATGAGGGCATTCGCAATGTCTGAAACTCGAGTCAGCATGTCCACAGCCTCTTTGAAGTCGTGATGCTCGTGTGTGTGTCCGTAAAAAATGGACGGAACAACGGTTATCTCTTTCAAGAGCATTGGGTTGCTCAAGGTTACTGGACTCCAGAACATCCCAAACTCGAGGAGAAGCCCGCCTGGGCGAGTAGCAGCAATACATGTGTCAAATGATTGCTGGGTGCAGACCGCGTCGAGCGATGCGTCGTAGTTGGTGCCCGCATTCTGTACGGCAGCAACACCAAGTCTTTCTGCTGCTTCGAACTGATGTTGATGTCGCGCAACAATGTCTACGTTTACGCCGCGATATTTAAGAACGGCCGCAGCGAGTAAACCGATAGATCCGGCTCCTACAACTAACGCCCGTGATCCAGTGGCTAACGAAATCTTGTTGATGCCGTGAAGTACCACTGCAAGTGGTTCAACCAGTCCAACTGAAGATGGGTCTGCGCTGGCGGGTAGTTCAAATAAGCGATCAGCATCCACTCGAACAAATTCAGCAAGGCCACCGTCTTGTGAGATGCCATGGCTTCTAAACATTGCATCGCTACACAGTTGCGAAAGGTGTGTCTTGCACTGCGGGCAATTGCCACATGCGCCAGTCGGTCGTACTGCAACAAGACGTCCATCTTCTGTGTAACCACCAAATTCGTGGCCAAGAACTACTCGTACTAGTCCGTGTTCAATCATGTGAAGATCACTTCCGCAGATGCCAGACGATGTCACACGAATGAGTTCGCCGTTGCCGGAGGGAATGTCGCGTTCTACAACCTTGATGTTTTTGTCTTCGGTAATGACGGCGAGCATTTCCTTACCGTAGTTCGCCGTTTTACTTACATAGTTGTTGGCGACGAAACCGTGGTGGAAGTGGACGACGTAGATGGTGACGTTGTTGGCACTGAGGACGACGATGTCGAGATATCGGGAACCGTGGTGGTAGTTGTTGTAGTTGAGGTGGCCGTTGTGGTCGTGGTGGACGCATTGACAATTGCAGTGCCGAAAGAGCGCAGTTGCCGAATGGTAAAGGTGGCGCGCGTGCGATACCCAGCGACTGTGAGGTGGACACCATCGGCAATGAATCTGCTGACTTTGTTTGGCACAAAATAGGCATTCCAGTCGGCAACTGTGAGTTGGGGCCAACGAGCGATAGCGGCTTTTAGGGCCCTGTTGAAGCGCGCCGCGCGGCTGCGCCAGTCACGACGACTTTTTGATGAATACTCCAAGGTGAACCACAACACAGGTCGACCTTTGGTTTCTTTCATGACCTTGTCTATGACCCAGGCGGGATACCACGATTCTGGTTTGGACAACATGTCGTTTGTGCCAAGAGCAATCACAATTGCTGTGGTGTGTCGTGTGATCTTCGATCTCACAGTTGTTGCACCAGTGCTTGCTGTGCGACCAACGCGAGCATCCATAATCACGCGTGTCCAGATTTTGGTGTTGCGGGCACGAGTGGCCAGGGAACCAAATGCAGACGACCCAACAGTGAGTGAATCTCCCACAAACAGCACCGTGCCTTGGCCGTTTTCGCCAATAAGAGTGGGGCGAAATGTGGCCATAGCCGCATGTGGCACGAAGGCAGCGCCGAGTAACGCAAATACAGTGCACCAGACTGCAACGGCTCTAAGGGGTTTCCAGCGAGGAGACAGGGAGTGCACCGTTCCATTGTGGCAAGGTGGAGGCGTGATGAGGCGACACTTCCTGACGTATTTGGCACTGTCCACAATGGCCATATCTCAGCCAGTTCTAGATTTGTACGGTAAGAACCCCACGGTTTTTTCGGCTTCGAAGATGTCCACTGTCGAAACGGCTCTGTTTGTGGTGGTTGTTTTGGTAGTTCCTGCTGTTTTGGCAACAGTATTGGACCGAGTGACCCGCTGGCTGGGGCCAAAAGTAAATGAGTCCATGCGTCTGTGGTTGATTGCCGGCTTTTCGTTCCTCTTGGGTTTGGCGGTGGCCCGCTGGTTGAACGTTGATGGAAATGTTGGTTCTGTCGTTCTTGGTGTTCTGTTTGCAGCAGCAATTCCATATTTCTATGACACGAAGAAGACGGTCCGGGAATGGTCGCGTTGGCTAGCAGTTCTGTCTATTGCCGTGCTTGCGAATGCTGTGCTTCAGTTGCAGCCCGTTTTGTTTGCCTCAGATGGTCCAACATCTGATGCTGTCGTCGGGAATAAAGATGTGTCGGTCTTTCAGATCATCTTTGATGAGTTCCCGTTGTATGCGCTCCTTGATGAGAACGGGGAAATTAATGCAGAACGTTTCCCTGGGTTTGCTGCGTTAGCTGGTGAATCCACGTGGTTCCGAAATGCTGTTGCAGAATCAAACTTCACTCATCAGGCTGTTCCCGCTCTCATGGCTTCCGCAGTTCCAAAACAGTCGGGTGGTCCATTCCTTGCGCAATACCCGCAAAACATTTTCACGTTATTTGCTGGAAAAATGGCAGTGGGGGGAATCGAGCCGGTTACCAGTTTGTGTCCATCGACCGCATGTCCGTCTGCAAGTACGAACAACTCATCCGCTCTGTCTTACTCACGTCTGAAGTCATTCTTTCGTGATGCGAGTTATGTGTATGCGCATCGCGTGATGCCTCCGGTTGTTCGTCAGCGGGTTCCGTCCATTGAAGGCCGCTGGGGTGGTTTCGGGGCAGTGGCTGACAAGTTCAAAGAACAGTTTGACGTTGGGGCTTTGTCTCAGGTTGAAGCTCTTCTTGCGGGTGTGAAGGCCTTCGTTGATGATCCGTCTCCTCGGGTGCAAGTAACACATGTTCTGTTGCCACATGCTCCATGGAGGGTGACCCCAGACCTTCGCATCGCTCCATTGTCGAAGGCGATATCAACATCTAATCCGGAATCTGAAGATGGTGTGCGAGACGCATATCAAACGTTCTTGTATCAAGTGGCAGCAGCCGACACAACAGTGTCGCAAGCAATTGCCGACTTAAAGCAAGCAGGTCGCTGGGAGAACACGTTGTTTATTGTCTCCGCAGACCACGGAATTTCTTTCTTGCCCACGTTGCCTCAGCGCCATACAGATTTTTCCGATATGGGACAATCGAACGACATTTACCGTGTCCCGCTCATGATGAAATTTCCACAACAGACAACTGCAATTGCGAGCGATTGTCCAGTGACGAACCTTGATGTGTTGCCAACAATTGTTGATGTCACGAAGACAACAACCTCATGGAAGTGGGCCGGCACATCGTTGGTAGGTGAATGTCCTTCTCGGAAAGAACGGCGGGTCGTGGCAGCAACCGGCGAGACCGGGGTGTTTGATGGTGGTTTTGAGGAAGCTCGCGAGAGGTCAGACCACTACGACACGATGGTGTCTCGACGTGGCGGGCCGCGCAGTATTGCGGCCGTTGGTGCTTCTGCGGATTTGATCGGCAAGCCCCTTGCGGCCGTGGGCGAGAACAGTGACAGGGTGTCGTGGACGTTGCAGCAAAAGATGATGTTTACATCAGTGTCTGACAGCCGTGGTTCTCGTGTGCCATCTCTGATAACCGGAACCGTGACATTGCGTCAGCCAGTGGACATTGGCACCGAGGGAATCGTGGTTGTTGATGGTGTGGCTGCGGGAGTCATTGGAGAACTATCCGGTGCACGAGACACCATTCAGTTCACTGCAATCCTTGACTACGCGCTCTTGGGCGATGGCTCTCATGTAGTGGAACTGTTTGTTCGAAACACAGATGGCGTCATCACGCGAGTGGGTGCGCCGTCTTAGTGAATTAAGTGGTGAAGCGATGGCGCCAGTTATCGACGTTGTGAATCTCTACAACTGAATGCGGAACATTCGCTGCATCAATGGGCCTGCTGATGAAGTATCCCTGAGCACGGTGGCACTGCAGAGACTGAAGCGCTGACAATTGTGGCAACGTTTCAATTCCTTCAGCGACAACATCTGCGCCCATCGCTTGCGCCATCGCAATAATGGTGCGAACCATGTTGTGTGTTTCGGTTGCCTCAGTGATGTTTTGAACAAAGGATTTATCGATCTTGATGCATTGGATGGGGAACTGCTGCAGCAGCGAGAGGGACGAATAGCCAGTGCCGAAATCATCAATAGCAATACGAACACCTAAAGAATTGAGGCGTCTAAATGCAAGGAGCGCTTGAGCAGGCTCGGTCATCATGACCGATTCGGTCACTTCGAGCCACAGTTGTTCTGCTGGCAAGCCCGAGGCTTGAAGAGCGTCACTCACTGTGGTGACGAATTGTGGATCATGAAGTTGGCGTGGTGAAACGTTCACGCTCATGGTGGTGCTGGGAGTCACCACTCCGGTCTCGATCCATTGTTTGAGTTGTTGCAACGCGTCGTTGATGGCCCACGAACCCAGCGGGACAATTGTTCCAGTTTCTTCAGCAATGGGAATGAAGTCGGCGGGGGAAACGATCTCGCCATCTTGTCTCTGCCAACGCATGAGAGCCTCAAATCCCACAACAATGCCAAGGTCGATATCAACGATGGGTTGATGAACAAGATGAAGTTCATTGCGCTCGAGTGCTCGATACAACGCTGTTTCAACATCTAGCCGCTGAGACACGCTGTGCAGCATTGAATCATCAAATAACGCGATGCAGTTTCGTCCGGCGGCCTTTGCTCGGTACATCGCTGTGTCTGCATGACGTAACAATTGATCAGCGGAGAGATCTAGCTCTCTTGGTGCATAAGCGACGCCGATACTCGCGGTCACAAACATGTCGCCCTCTGGTGTGGGGACGGGTTCTCGAAAGGCCTCAAGAATTGCTTCGGCAAGCATCACCGACTGAGTGGGACTCTCTGTGGTGGGGTCCAGTACAACAAATTCATCCCCCGAAATTCGTGCAACGGTTGCGTCTTCCTTCACGCAAGAAAGTAGGCGCGAAGCAACACGCATTAGGACGTCGTCACCAATGGAATGGCCAAGACTGTCGTTGATGTTTTTGAAACGGTCAACGTCAATGAATAACACGGTTGGCTGTTTGTGTGTCCGCCATGACATTTGGACGGCTTGCTCAATGTGTTCAAGCATCAGGATGCGATTCGGTAGACCGGTCAGAGAATCGGTGAGCGCATTGCGAACCAGTCGTTCTTGCGTCGTTGCGTTGGCTCTGACCGATTGGATGATGCGTATCGTGGCCGCAACCGCCAAGACCGCAACGGACATTGTTCGAACAACCCGATCTTGCGTGTTGTGCGCATCAGTGAGTGCAAGCACGATGATGGGTGCGATGAGCGACACCGTGGTGGTGAGTAGTCGAGTCATCAACGGGGGTGAGAGACGCAATCCGCTCTGTTCTCCGATTATTCGGAGTGATGGGTGAAGAAACGCTGCGCCAGCAAAACCAGATGCCATCAGGAATGGAACGGTGAATGTAGAAGCGCTGATGCTGACGTCTGGTCGAAACGACACTGCTCGTAATACGACACCGACGAGTGCAAGGCCTACTGCTATTCCAAAGAACGAAGAACTTGCGGAGGGGGTCGTGTTCGAGAACAGCAAAGTTGATAACAGAAACAGAACCACCATGGCCGCGCCAAGTGAGACTGCGCGCAGGGTGGTGACCGAAGAAGATGTCTGTGAATCAAGTAATGGACGTACCAGAACTACCCAAATGAGAACCCAGCCACCCATTGCAACAATGACGCCATCTGCGAATACACCAGAGGCTCGAGAGCCCAGGCGTTTCTTGATAAACCACACAAGTCCAAGAGCGAGTACGGCGAGCGCGACGATGACGAGGAGTTCGCTTTGAGCGGTGGAGAGTGATGATTCGTCTGTAGCTAGTGAGAATCCAAGTGGCATGGCGGTGCCAAGAAGAGTTGCAATGATGATTGCCGAAGGTCTGTGAAGGCTGATGCCGAAGGCCGTGGCGACAAGTAAGAGACTGATGGAGATGACGGTGGTACCGGACCAAGATGAATGGCCGGCAATTCCATGGGCAACTCCCACCTGAAGTCCAATGAGAGCCCACAGCCATGAAATAGCAGTCAGAGCCTTACGCAAGAGAAATACCTGTGAAGTTCATGAGAAGACCGCCGAATTGGAACCACTGAGACGGTACTACGGGCTTTGGGATGGGTAGGGGAATCTCGGTCTTGCACCTGTTATCGGTAGTCTGATTTCAGATGAGCACAGTTGCCCCCAATGTCACGGTTGTCATACCTGGCACGCACCTCATGGCCGAGTTGCTCGGGCAGCGCGACGAACTTCTTCGTCGTGTCGAGGAATCTTTTCCCGACGTCTCTGTTGTGGTGCGAGGTAACGAAATCCAGTGCGCTGGTCCACGCGCTCACCAAGTTGGCAAACTCTTTGAAGAGATGGTGTTGCTACTACAACGAGGTGAACGCCTTGACCAGTCCGTCATGGATCGCAGCATTGTGATGGTGCGTGCTGAGCAGCGGCCGTCCACCATTCTCACTGATGACATTTTGAAAGGTTCCCGCGGGCGAATGGTGCGTCCGAAGACGGCGGGACAAAAGCGGTACGTCGATGCCATCCGTGAAAACACCATCACCTTTGGAATCGGGCCAGCTGGTACCGGAAAAAGTTGGCTCGCAGTAGCAATGGCTGTCCAGGCGCTTCATGCACGCCAAGTGCAGCGCATCATTCTCACTCGTCCGGCAGTGGAAGCTGGTGAACGTCTGGGTTTTCTCCCAGGTGATTTGATGGCGAAAATAGACCCGTACTTACGGCCTTTGTATGACGCACTGTTTGACATGGTGGAAACCGAAGCTGCCCAAAAATTGATTGAGCGCCAAACTATTGAGGTGGCACCACTCGCTTTCATGCGTGGCCGAACATTGAACAACTCGTTCATCATTTTGGACGAAGCGCAGAACACCACGCCTGAGCAAATGAAAATGTTTCTCACTCGAATTGGCTTTGGTTCCAAGGTGGTGGTCACTGGAGACATTTCTCAGATTGACGTTCCAGATGGGCGTAGCGGATTAGTGGGATTAGAAAAGAAACTCTCTGGTGTTGACTCGTTGAAGTTTGTAACACTCGATGGGTCAGATGTCGTGCGACATCGAATTGTTGCCGACATTGTTGCCGCATATGAACGTGCAGGCTCATCCGAGAAGCCATCTACTCGACGGGGTGGTCAACGTGGGTGATTCACGGCCGCGAATAGATTCTCCACGTCGTGCTGGCGGAGATGGAATTCCGGAAGTGTTCTGTTCCAATGAACAGAATTACATTGACGTGGATTTGCCAAGGTGGAGAATGTTGGCGGTAAACGCATTGCGTGCGGAGGGTGTGCGTGGTGGTTGTGAGCTGTCATTGTTCTTTATTGATGAAGGCACAATTTCTGATCTGAATGCTGAACATATGGGCAAAGTAGGGCCGACTGACGTGCTCTCGTTTCCCCTTGATGGCGTGGAAGTTGCGGAGTCACAGGGGCCAGGTGCATTGACAAGAGGTCCCGCACGGCCACACCCAGACCACGACGATATGCCCACGTTATTGGGCGATGTTTTAGTGTGTCCTGCAGTGGCGAAACGCCAGGCACCAGAACATGCAGGAACTTTTGACGATGAAATGGCCCTCTTGATAGTTCATGGCGTGTTGCATGTGCTGGGCTTTGATCATGCCGTTGAAGAAGAGGCTCTTCGCATGCGCGAACGCGAGCTTGCAATCTTGACCGAACACCACTGGGGTGGACCCCCACCAGAAAACTTTCGACAGGAACACAACGAATGATTGGCTCTGCTCCCACAACTGCTGATTGGTGGATGCTCGTTGCAATTGGCGTTTTGCTTGTTGTGTTAATTGTGCTGTCCATTGCCGAGATGGGACTCTCGCGAGTCTCAAAGCCCAAAGCGCAAGCCCTGGCAGATTCTGGCGCGCGCGGCGGCCCTGCATTACTTGGCCTAGTCACACAGCCCGAGCGATGGGTGAATCCGTTGTTGCTCTCCGTCAACGTGTGTCAAACAATTCAAGCCACTTTGACTGGTGTTGTGTCTGGTCGCCTTTTTGGTGCGGTTGGTGTTGTGGTTGGTGTTGTTCTCAACGTTGTGGTGTTTTTTGTTTTCGCTGAAGCTGTACCTAAAACGTATGCCGTGCTCCATTCAGACCGCGCTGCATTGTCTACCTCGCGATTGGTGTCGGTTCTGGTTGCCTTTTGGCCGCTACGGATGGTGAGCCGCGCGCTCATCGGTTTGACCAACATCGTGGTGAAAGGCAAGGGTCTTGAGCAGGGTCCGTTCATTGGTGAACAAGAGTTCTTGGGGATAGTTGAAGCAGCCGCTGAAGAAGAAATCATTGAACACGAAGAGCGAGAACTTATTGAATCAATTATTGAATTTGGAGACACTGTTGTTCGGGAAATCATGCGCCCGAAGCCCGACATCATCAGTGTTGATTCAGGTTCTTCTATAGATGCGGCACTTGATGAAGCGTTCGAACATGGAGTGAGCCGTCTTCCTGTCATGCGCGAGGACGACGAAGGTAACGACGATGTGCTCGGAATTATCTATGCCAAAGATTTAATGCGTCGTATTCGTGCTGGAGAAGGAAGTCTCACTGTTGACTCGTTGGTTCGGCCTGCCATTGTTATTCCAGAGACCAAACCAGTCTCAAAACTAATGCGCGACATGCAACGCGAGCATTTTCATATGGCAATTGTGGCTGATGAATACGGCAGCATCATTGGTCTAGTCACCTTGGAAGACTGCTTGGAAGAATTGGTAGGCGAAATTGTCGACGAACACGATGACGAAGATCCGTTGGTGCGTCAGTTACCAAATGGTGAGTCATTGGTAGACGCGGGAATGGCAATTTCCGAATTTAATGACCACTTCAGGTTGAAGCTTGATGACGATGAATTCGACACTGTGGGTGGCTATCTCTTTGGCACGTTGGAACACGTTCCCGTGGTTGGTGAGTTCATTCAGGTGGACGGTTGGAGAATTGTTGTGGAAGCTTTGGAAGGCCGCCGCATTACTGAAGTGCGTCTCAAGCCAGTCTTGGAAGACGTCTAGTTCGAAAAGCGACTCACTAGCTCTGCACGTTTTGGTTTTCCAAGTGACGTGCGCGGAATCTCAGCAATGTGAACAATTGCTTTTGGCGCACAATGCGCTGGAAGTGATTCCTTCACAAAAGAACGCACATCGTCAAGTAGAAGACCACTGTTATCGCGCGTAGTTATCCAAGCCACCACTTGTTGACCCCACTCAGTGTCTGGCACACCAGCAACGCATACATCAGTGATGGACGGGTGGCGTCGTAGACATTCTTCGACATGTTCGGGCCACACATTCTCTCCACCGGTGATGATGAGATCTCCCTCGCGACCAAACACCGTGATGATTCCGTTGTCGAATGATCCAAGGTCGCCTGTTCGAAACCATCCCTCGGAGTCAAAGGGTTGCGTTCCATCTCGATAGCAACGCATCAACATTGGTGCGCGTAAATAGATGACTCCATCGCGAATGTCGGTCTCAACGTTGTGGAGTGGTTTTCTGTTGTAGAACACTCCACTACCTGTTTCGGTCATTCCATACGTAGTGACGCAATTAAGGGGGAGATTCTCTGGTGGCTTTGCGCCACCCAACACAATGGTTCTGAATTTGGACGCGTCCACGCGTGCCAACGCAGTTGCAACAAGCGACACCAATGTGGCGCCTTGATTGGCGGCGTCGTTGTAGGCCTCAACTGAGAACTGTGGAGCAGTGATGACCGGTGTGTTCATCACCAGTGATCGCAACAGCACACTGAATCCGCCGACGTGTGCTGGCGGAAGGCAGGCAAACCACTTGTCGTTGTTATTGACGGACAGTTCGTGAGAAGTGGCCTGTGCGCTTGCAAGAACCGATGCGTGCGTATGCACAACGCCTTTGGGGGTACCGGTGGTGCCGCTGGTGGCCATGACGACGGCATCGCCGTCTTGTACTGGCTCTCCATCCATTGGGGTGTCGGTGCTTCCGTTGAAGAGCACGGTGGGTTTGATGGCTTCGAGAACTCTGTGACGTTCGGGTGCAGGGAGTCGTTGATCGAGTGGAAACACCGCGTCGCCAGAATCCCAGGCTTTTTTGATGCGCTGGAGCATCTCTTCGCCACATGGCACATCGAGGCAGACCAGCTCATTCACATTCTCAGCGTATGGGGCGTGCGACACTTGACCAATGACTTCTTCAGACAACTCCTCTTCGCTTGGTTGGAAGAAATGGGTGATGGGGTCGCGGCCTCGCACCCTGCCTGCAGCAGTTGTTCCTGTCGCTGTGGGTGCTGCGTGCGCCAGTGTTGCGCAACAACCTGCGTGGTGGCGTGGTGGGCTTGCGCTGGTGGTGAGTCTGGCCTTGCAAGTGGGCGTCAATTACGCAAACGATTATTCAGACGGAGTTCGCGGTACTGACAACGACCGAGTGGGACCACTGCGTTTGGTGGGCTCTGGGGTGGCGTCGGCACGTGCAGTGAAGCGCGCCGCATTCATGTGTTTCGGTGTGGCTGCAATTGCTGGATTGATCTTGGCACTCGTGACAACCTTGTGGTTGCTTGTAGTTGGAGTGGCCGCAATCATCGCGGCATGGACGTATACAGGCGGTCCTCGTCCATATGGCTATGCCGGATTGGGTGAAGTTTTCGTCTTCTTGTTTTTTGGAGTGGTGGCAACCATCGGAACCGAGTTTGTGATTGCCGAAGATTTCTCTGTGACTGGGGCTGTGGCGTCAGTGGCTGTTGGCTCTATCGCGTGTGCTTTGTTGGTCATTAACAATTTGCGTGATATTTCTGGCGACACTGTTGTTGGAAAGAAAACATTGGCTGTGAAGATGGGCGATGTTCTCACTCGGAAATTTTTCGCCGCTCTCATCTTTCTTGCCTTCGTTGCAGTTGTGGTCACATCATTTACGGCCGGACCGTTCGCCATATTGGGACTTGTCGGTGTGATTGCATTACGGCCTGCAATAGATGCCGTGTCACGCGGTGCAAAAGGACGAGACCTCATTCCCGTTCTCGGCATTGTGGGCAAGGGCCAATTGGTTCTAGGTATTTCCTACACGCTTGGTCTTGTGTTAGCTCTGAGTGCTCTCTAACCAGTTATCAATGACTGCGGCGCATCCCGCTGAATCCTCTAGGTGAACCGTGTGCCCAACGCCAGAGTGAATGTGTAGTTCGGAATGGGGGAGCAATGCATGCATGCGTTCGGCCAATGCACAAAATTTCTGATCTTTCTCGCCGGCAATAAGAAGCACTGGAATCTGCACCTTGTGCAGTTGATTCCACAGAGTTTCTTGTTGTCCTGTTCCGCACAGTCGCAGGGACGTTGATAGACCTTCGGCCGTATTGGTGAGTCGATCATTAACTCGGGCGTTCTCACGAGATAATCCGGCGAACATTGGATTAGAGAGCCACTCTTCAATAAAGGCTTCTACTCCGATGAGTTCTATTCGGGTCGCCAACGCGGCGTCACTTTCTTGGCGTTGCGCTCGTTCTTCTTCCGTATCGAGTCCAGCAGTTCCGCTAATGAGCACAAGCCTGTTGTATGCGTGAGGCGATTGAACCGCTGATACAAGAGTCATGCGGGCTCCCATGGAGTAACCAACCACTGTTTTGTTCACACATAGTTCGCGAAGTGCTACGCCAGTTTCAGTAAGGGTGAGAGAGTCGGTTGATTCACCGTGATTGGGAGCATCAATAAGGGTGGCTCGAATATCGGTGCGAAGATGGTGGAGAAGCGGAAGCCAAGAGTCGCGCGTTTGCGTAAAGCCGTGGACAAAGGCCACTTCGTGCCCAGAACCAATGATGCGCGAGGCAAGAGGCGTCACTTTGAGAGAACTCGCTCTAAGACCTGCTCAAAAACATCGACATCTTGCGCACCGGGAATCATGTAGCGCCCATCAATCACAAAACACGGCACACCGGAGATTTCCATGTCGATGGCAGCTTGAAAATCTTGACGGACTTCGTCAATTCCTTCGCCGCTCTCCAGTGATTGTTGAAGTTGTGAGCGATCAAGCCCAATATTTTCTGCACAAGCAAGCACAGTGTGTAGGTCGCCCACATCTTGACCATTGGTGAAGTACGCAGAGAGAAGTGCCTCTTTAAGTTCGTTCTGCTTCTCAGGTCCGTGATGCAACAACACCCAATGAAGCGCTCGATGGCACAGAATGGTGTTGGCGCGAAGTGCGATGTCCATGTTGAAGTCAATGTTGTCCGCTGCAGCCACTTTGGTGACGTGGTCCAGGATTTGAATGGCTCGCTCGGCGCCTCCGAACTTCTTGGCGTATGCATCCACCACGGGGGTAGGGGCGCCCATGGGGGCGGTGGGGTCTAGTTGATATGCCCGAAAAACGACGTTGATGGGTTCTGTGACACCCTTCTCGCGCAGGCGAGCAACGGCCGCCTCAAAACGACGCTTACCTATGAAGCACCATGGGCAGACCACATCAGACCAAATTTCAACGTTCACAAGTGACACGATAGAAGCCATGAGTACTCCCGGCGACACTTCAGACACATTCTGTGCAACCTTGGTGGACGAGTGGATTCGCCACGGAGTCCAGCACGCCGTCATCGCACCTGGTAGTCGCAGTACGCCGTTGGCGGTTCAACTGGCCCGTCGCCTAGAGATTTCCGTGCATCTCTTCCACGATGAACGCAGTGCATCCTTTGCTGCAGTGGGAATTGGAGAGGCCACGGGAGTGCCAGCAATTTTGTTGTGTACATCGGGAACTGCGGCTGCCCATTTCTATGGCGCAGTAATCGAGGCTCATCAAGCACACGTGCCCATGATTGTGTGTACGGCTGACCGACCACCAGAACTACGTGATGTTGGTGCTCCGCAAACAATTGACCAAACGCAAATGTTTGGAACTGCTGTGCGGTGGTTTCACGACCCGGGAGTTCCCTCAGACGATGCTGCTCACACATGGCGTTCGTTGGCGTCGCGCTGTTTTGCGGTAACGCGTGGTGCTCGACCAGGTCCTGTACATCTGAATCTTCCATTCAGAGAGCCACTGCTCGGTTCAGTGGGAGAGATGCCCCAGGATCGACCAAGTGGTTGGTCAACAGTTGAAATGGCGCGATCAGTATCGCCTCACATGGTGAATGATCTGGTGACGTTGCTGAGTGGCCGTCGTGGAATCGTGGTTGCTGGAAAAGGCGCAACGCCAGAGGTGTTGAGGTTCGCTCAACGCGCCGGATGGCCTGTATTTGCTGACCCTCGCAGTGGAGTACGTGTCTGTGAACCGAATGTCGTCATTGCATTCGATTCCATTTTGCGCTCTACCCAGTTTGCTGACTCTCATGTTCCAGATGTGGTGTTGCGTGTGGGTGAGCCGCCTGCGTCCAAGGTGACGGCACAGTGGTTGTCCCGTCACAACGTTCCTGTGGTGCAAGTAACTCCTCATGAATTCATTATTGACGCAGATCATCGAATGAACCACACGTTCATTGCACCAATTGCAGAGATGTTCGCGGGACTTACAGAACAAACTGTGGGTGTAGATGACAGTTGGTCCGCCGAATGGAATGCGGCCGAAACAGTGGCGCAATCAGCCATTTGTGAATGGACGGAGAACAACTGGTCTGAACCTGCTCACGCGCGAGCACTCACAGATGCGTTAACTCCTGGGACTCATTTTGTGGTGTCCTCGTCTATGCCTATTCGAGATGTGGAATGGTTCGGAACAGTGACTCCAGATGTCGTGGTGCACTCAAACAGAGGAACAAACGGAATTGACGGTGTCATCAGTACCGCAGTGGGTGTCGCCGCCTCAATGGGTGCACCCACCGTTGTCTTTGTTGGAGATGTTGCCTGTCTGCATGACTCAAATGGACTGCTTGGTGTGATGCAGCGTGGTGTTGACGTGAAGGTGGTGGTCACAAATAATGACGGCGGAAGTATTTTCTCCTTTTTGCCACAAGCCACTCAAGTGGATGAGACCACATTTGAGTTGCTGTATGGAACACCACACAATGTTTCGTTTGAGGCGTTGGCTGCTGCCCACGGAATTCCCTACCACCGTGCAACGAATGCATCGTCTTTGGTGGACGCGCTTCACATGGCGGGCACTCGCTTTATTGAAGTTCCGTTTTCACGAGGTGAGAACGTCGGCAAGCACGACGCAGTCAATTTTGCAGTCGTAAATGCTTTACAGAACGCAGGGCTTACGGCCTGATGATGGCCGACAACATGGCCTGAAATTTGGATTGCGTTTCGGCTAGCTCTGCCAGAGGTTCGCTGTCTGCCACGATGCCACCGCCTGCAAATAGTCGCGCGGTGGTGCGATCTGGGGAGAGCTCGGCGCATCGAATGGTGACGGCGAATGTTCCGTTTCCGTCTGCGTTCACCCATCCCACGGCGCCGCCGTAGAAGCCTCTGGCAAACCCTTCATGAGCGACAATGAAGTCAATTGCTTCCCGTGTTGGCGAGCCACCGAGTGCTGGTGTGGGACACAGTGCGCGCACCAAATCCAAAATGTGTGGCGATGGTTCCGTGAGAGCGCCTTCTAAGTAGGTGCCTAAATGTTGAACATTTGCAACCGTGACGATAGACGGCTCGTCTTCCCAGTCGAGATATGAGCAATGGGGGAGCAATGTGTCATGCACCATGTCAATCACTACACGATGCTCTATTTGATTCTTCTCGCTTGCCTTCAATTGTTCGGCTAGGCGGGCATCAGTTTCCGGGTCTCCTGTGCGAGGAGTGGTGCCAGCTAATGGCCTGCTACGCACTGTTCTCCCGTCTACCTCTACGAGTAGTTCAGGGGATGCGCCCACCATGTTGTCGATGCAGAATCTGTAACTGGAGCCAAAAGAAGCGCGCAATCGCAAGAGAACACCATAAATATCTATTGGTGAATTTGATGAGACAGCGATGTCTCGCGCAATGACAGCTTTACGAATGTCGCCGCGTTGAACCGCATCTCGCGCCCCAGTGACAGCCTGCAAATAAGTTTCCACGGGGGTGAGTGGTCGCACGGTGAATTCTTGAGCTTGTGGCAGTGGTGGTTGGGCTGCTTGAACTTCAGCTATCACGCGATCTGCTTCCGCGTGGGAAATATCCGTCTCGGTTTCGCCACACAAAGTGAGAAATGTGTTCCCGTTTGTGTCCTTTGAAAATAAGACTTGCGGAATGAAGAACACCGCCTCGTCAGACGGCAAGAAGGGAACCAGTCCGAATGCCAGGGGGGAGAAATCTGCAGAATCTGCGGCGATGTCAATTGTTGCAAGTAGCGACGTCACGTCGTTGCTGTTTGCGACTGCTGCTATATTTCGGCCAGCGTGCCCAAAGTTGTTTTGAGCGAAGAGAAAACCATCGCCCGCGCAGACCGCGTTGAGGTCAATGTCCTCGGCGACAACAAATGTTCGACATCTCATGCAGAACGAGTGCCCACCATGAGTTGTGTGAGGCCGCCTGACAGTTGATGATGTGTTGCGTCGGAAAAGCCGGATGCACGAAGTTTCTCAACAAGCACATGTCGCTCTGGTAGGTACGCCACGCTCTTTGGCAAGTATCGATACGCGGGGCCGTCACTGAGAAGTGCTCCAATTTTCGGAACAATCATTCCGAAGTAAATATTGTTTCCAAATCTGATGATGCGATTATGGGGCACTCCCACGTCCAAGAGTGCTACTCGACCTCCGGGTCTGATTGCTCGTGCACACTCGGCAAAGAATTGGTC
>JBMTEX010000037.1:0-19300 GCA_049433485.1 Ilumatobacteraceae bacterium
TTCGACATTTGTCCCATGCCATTTGCAGGAACTGCAGAGTCACCTGTTGCAAGTGTTCGAAAAATGACATCAAACATTCGCCGTGACGTGGTGAGTTGCGGGTCAAGTTGAATTCCGCCAACAAGTGGGCGAAAGAATCGGTCAATCATCGTTGACGAAAAACCCATGGTGCGCAGTGCTTGCGACGTCGGCATGTCGTCACCACGCAATAACTGGCGAGGGTCGGCTGACTTCAGTGATGCGCGAAATTTAGCGATGCGGGCTTTGTCGCCGAGTGTTCCTATTGGTGCAAGAGATGTCGATGCCAATGTTTTTGGTCGACGAAATGGGTCACCAACAACGTGACCTTTCCCTTCTCGCCACACCACAGCACCTGGTTCAAACAAACGAAGATCAAGAGCAGGAATATCGAGGTGTCGGTAGATCTCTGGATAACCAGTGAGAAGAACTTGGAAACCTCTGTCCAAGATGAAGCCATCGACATTGTCGCTGCGAACGCGTCCGCCCACTCCGTCTGATGCTTCAAGAAGAACTGGTGAGACTCCATGTTGTTCAAGAACTTTCGCGGCCACCAAACCAGCGAGGCCGGCACCAACGATGACTACGTCTGCAGACGAGGGAAGAGGGGATTGAGTCACTTCTTTAGTAGAGCACGAAGAGCAGCATCAAGTGTTTGATGCGTAAAGACGTACCCATCTCGGGTGAGCGCGCTTGGAATCACTCGTTGTCCGGTGAAGAGAAGAGCATCGGCAAGTTCACTACCCAGCAACAACTTTGGTCCGAATGTTGGAATAGGCAGAATTGTGGGGCGAGAGACGGCCTTGCCCAATTCCTTGGTGAAGCCAGCATTAGTGACTGGCTCTGGTGCGGTGAGGTTCACCGGGCCGGACAACTGTGATGTCAACAAGTGGATGATGGCGTTCACTTCATCGGTGATGCTGATCCAACTTTGCCAGTGCTTGCCGTTTCCAAATTTTCCGCCAGCACCCAATTTGAAGATGGGTAGTTGCTTCTTCAGTGCGCCACCTTTTGTGGACAACACAATTCCAGTGCGTAAGAACACCGTGCGAATGCCTGCATCCACTGCAGGTGCTGCTGCGGCTTCCCATTCTTTGCAGACATCTGCGAGGAACCCGGTTCCTACTTCTGCGTTCTCATCGAGGGGCTCATCTCCGCGGACGCCATAGATGCCAATCGCAGAACCGGAGAGAAATACCTTTGGCTTCGTTTCCAGCGATGCCATGGTGGTGGCCAAAAGTCGAGTGGATAATGTGCGGCTTTCAAGAATCTCTTTCTTGTAGGCATCGCTCCAACGCTTGTCGCCAATGCCAGCACCAGCAAGATGGATGACGGCGTCAACACCAGTGAATGCTGAAGGGTCGAGAACGCCAGCCTTGGGGTCCCACTGCACTTCGTTGTTGTTGCGAGCTGGTCGACGAACTGCGGCAACCACGGTGTGGCCCTGTGAGGTGAGTTCGGCGGTGAGCGCCTGGCCAATCAGTCCGGATGCGCCTGTGATCAAAATTTTCATATGTAAGGACAACCACTTTCCGCGGTTGGTTGTTCCATACGGCTAGGTGACGTTCGACCTTTTCGTCTCGATGTGTCGAGAAGTCGTAGCCTGACATCTCGATGAGTACTCGAAAACTCATATTGACTGCGCTGATCTGCGGCCTCGCCATCATGTTGGCGGGCGGGTTCAAACTGTTGCAGGTGGCTACGGAAGACGTGGAAGCCGTGGTGTACGACCTTGGGTCTGAACAAACCATGGGCGACATGAAAGTCACGGTGGAGTCAGTGCAGCAATCGGACGCCCAGACCACGGTGCTGGTTCGGATGCGTGGGGTGGACGGTGCAGATGGCTTCGAAGGTTGGAAATTATTTGCCGATGGCAAATTAACCGAGCCCATCGTGACCGCTGACACGCCACCGTGCGTCACAAAGGTGGCTCAATACGTGGAGTGCAACATTCCATTTGTCGCCTCAGAAAAGCCGGTGCAGTCCGTTGTATACCAGCGCGCCAATCTTCAATCTCAGTGGGCTCCGTAGCAAGAACGGCTACCGTAGAGGATGCGCATACAGCGTCGTCTGCGCATGATTGGAGTTGACCCCCATGGCTGACCAGTTTGACCTCATCATTGTTGGTGGCGGACCTGGCGGTTATGCAGCGGCTTTCTATGGTGCATCAGCTGGTCTGAATGTTGCACTCGTGGAGAAAGACACACTCGGTGGCACGTGCCTGAACCGTGGTTGCATTCCTGCCAAAGCATTTCTTGAAACCGCCGCTGCGCGTCGACACGCAGAGCATGCCTCTGACTTTGGAATCGCAGTCACAGTGGGCGACACCGATTTCGGTGTGGCGCAAGCACGCAAGCAAAAGATTGTTGACGGTTTGGTGAAGGGTCTCACAGGTCTCACCAAAGCAAAGAAGGTCACCTACTTGGTGGGTAAAGGTGCATTGAACGCCGACAACTCCGTCACTGTTACTGCAGAAGATGGAACCACTACGCAGCTTCATGGCGCCAGCGTCATCTTGGCGGCTGGTTCTGTTCCACGCATTATCCCTGGTTTTGAGCCAGGCGGACCAGTGATGACCTCTGATGAAGTTCTCATGCTCGATCGCATTCCTGCTCGTATTGCGGTCATTGGCGGTGGAGCAATTGGTTGCGAATTTGCTTCCACGTTTGCAGACCTCGGTTCACAAGTCACCATTCTTGAAGGTCTGCCAAAGATTCTTCCTGGTCTCGATGCAGACCTCGCAAACGTTGTGGTGCGTTCATTCCAAAAGAAGAAGATTGACATCAAGACAGGTGTTGCAGTGTCAAAGCACACACCCACCGGTTCTGGTTCAACGGTTATCACATTTGGTGAAGGCGAAACGCTTGAAGTGGACGCAGTCATCGTGTCGGTCGGACGTCGTCCATTCCCTGATCAATTAGGCCTTGCAAACACCAAAGTTGCTGTCAGTGATCGTGGCTTTGTTGAAGTTGATGAATACTGCCGCACTTCTGTTCCAAATGTGTGGGCAATTGGCGACCTCATCAATACGCCACAACTCGCACACGTTGCATACGCAGAAGCAATTCTTGCTGTGAAGCAAATTCTTGGTGAGCAGGCAATTCCTGTTGATTACGACCGCGTGCCATGGGCTATCTATTGCAGCCCAGAAGTTGCGTGGGCTGGCCCTGGCGAAGAAGCAGCAAAAGCTGCGGGTTACGACGTTGTGGTGTCGAAGCACCAGTTCCGCGCCAACAGTCGCGCACAAATTCTTGGCGAGATCGATGGTTTAGTGAAGATCATTGCAAAGAAGAATCCAGACGGTTCTGCTGGGCAAGTTCTTGGAGTCCACATGGTTGGTCCGTGGGTAACGGAGCAATTGTCTGGCGGATACCTCGCAGTGAACTGGGAAGCAAGCGTTGATGAAATCGCGCACTTCATTCAGCCGCACCCAAGCTTGTCTGAACTCTTTGGTGAAACAGTGATGGCACTCACTGGCCGCACCATCAACTCATAATCGAATTACTAAGGAATCAACCAACATGGCAGAGATCACGCTTCCACAACTTGGAGAAACAGTCACTGAGGGAACCATCACACGTTGGTTCAAGAAGGTGGGTGAATCTGTTGCGGCAGACGAGCCATTGTTCGAAGTGTCCACCGACAAAGTAGACACCGAAGTTCCATCACCGATTGCTGGTGTACTCACCGAAATTCGTGTTGCTGAAGGCGACACTGTTCCTGTTGGCACAGTGATTGCTGTTGTTGGCGACAGTGCTGGTGCTCCTGCTCCGGCACCTGCTGCCCCCGCACCAGCCGCTGCACCTGCACCCACTCCACCACCAGCTCCTGCGCCAGCACCGGCACCTGCTGCGGCTCCTGCACCAGTGGCTGCACCACCCGCACCAACATCACCGGTGGCGGCTCCAGCAAGTTCCACTGAAGGCATGGTGCTATCGCCGGTTGTTCGCAAGTTGATTTCTGAAAACGGACTCGATGCATCACGCATTAATGGCACTGGTCCTGGCGGTCGCATTACTCGTGACGACGTGATGGCAGTCATTGATAGCGGAACAGCTCGACCAGCAGCTGCTGCACCTGCAGCGCCAGCACCTGTGTCTGCTGCTCCGGTTGCTGCTGCACCTGCAGTATCAGCACCACGCGTTGTTGCTGGTGCTCGTGATGAGTCAGTGCCGCTTTCGAAGATTCGCCAAGCCACTGGCGCACACATGTTGATGAGCAAGGGTGCAAGCCCGCATGCATTCAGCGTGGTGGAAGTGGACTTTGCAAATGTTGATGCAACTCGTGCGAAGGCAAAGGACGGCTTCAAGGCCGATGAAGGTTTCAGTCTCACCTACTTGCCATTCATTGCGCGCGCAGTGGTAGATGCACTTCGTGAATTCCCACACCTCAATGCATCACTTGGTGCCAACGAGTTGATTGTTCACAAGTACATCGATCTTGGTATCGCGGTGGACTTGGACTATCAGGGTCTCATCGTGCCAGTGATTCGTGATGCTGAAGAAAAGCGTATGCGCGGACTTGCTCGTGAAATCAACGATCTTGCAACGCGTGCACGTAGCCGTCGATTGTCGCCAGATGAAATCTCTGGTGGAACATTCACCATCACAAACAACGGTTCTGCTGGTTCTGTGTTGACAATGCCCATCATTAATCAGCCGCAAGTCGCCATCTTGTCCACCGATGCAATTGTGAAGAAGCCCGTTGTGGTGTCATTGCCTGGAGGCGGCGACAGCATCGCCATTCACCCAGTGGGGAACCTTGCAATGGCATGGGATCACCGCGCATTCGATGGCGCATACGCCGCAGGGTTCTTGGTGAAGGTCAAAGAGATTCTCGAAACTCGCGATTGGTCTTCTGAGGTTTAAGCGAGAGACGGTGGAAGGAGACAATGTCGCGATGACCATCTCCTCATCCCAACTGCGTGTTCGCTGGCTGGGGAAAGTGCCGTATGCCGAAGCGCTCGTCGTTCAAGAGTCCATGTTCCGGCACGGAACAGGAAATGCACTGTTATTGATGGAGCATCCGCATGTCTTCACGTATGGCCCATCTGCCGATCTAGAGAAGAACTTAAAGTGCAACCCCGCCGAGGTGGGTGCCGATTTTGTGCGAGTCAAGCGTGGCGGAGATATCACGTATCACGGCCCCGGGCAATTGGTGGGTTATCCCATTGTGAACTTGCCAGCAAAGCGCGGCGAAGATGGTCCTGCAGATTCTGTCGCATATGTACGTTCTGTGGAGCAAGTCATTATTAATTCGCTTCGCGAAATTGGCATTCGCTCTGCGGATCGATTCGATGGCTATCCCGGAGTGTGGGTAGACACCACAAACAATCCGCGCAAGATTTGCGCCATTGGAGTTCGCGTGAGTCGTCGTCGAACCATGCACGGATTTGCAGTGAACGTCACGACAGACCTTCAGTACATGAGCACCAACATTGTTCCGTGCGGTATTGCCGAATATCCCGTGACTTCTATTGAGGCTGAAGGCATCAACATTTCCATGAAGGATTTCGTTGAAGTTGTTGCACGTCATGCAGCCACCATGTGGGGCGGTGGCGAGATGGAGCGCCAAGATGTGGCGTGGAAGCACACGCCAGATGATTTATCTGCGTTTTCTCGCGGTGAAGGCCCCGGTCAACCCGTGCGGTTGATGGGGCGATTGGCGCGAGCAGGCGTTGAAGATTCCATTCCGTTGTCGGAACGTAAACCTGATTGGATTCGCCCGCATGTAAAGCACGGTGAAGACGTATTGACATTAAAGAAAACTCTTCGTGATTTGTCATTGGTGACGGTGTGCGAAGAAGCCGGTTGTCCGAACTTGTCTGAGTGCTGGAGCGACGGCACCGCAACATTCATGGTGCTGGGCGAACGTTGCACGCGCGCATGCGGTTTCTGCTTGGTGGATACGCAAAAGCCTGAAGCGCCAGATGCAAACGAGCCCGCTCATGTGGCCGAAGCTGTTGCACGAATGGGGTTGAAGTTTGCAGTTCTCACCATGGTGGCGCGAGACGATTTGGCAGATGATGGCATGGCTCATGTTGCGAGGTGTGTGGACGCCATTCGCGAACGCGATGCATCAATCCAAGTGGAGACATTGATTTCAGATGCCCGTGGTTCTGCGTCTCTCGATCTGTTGATTGCGGCACGACCCGACGTGTTCAACCACAACATGGAGACTGTGCCACGATTGCAACGCGCTGTTCGACCAAACGCTGGCTATGTACGCAGTTTGTCGGTGTTGGCCCGCGGTAAGGGTGCTGGTCTCACGGTGAAGTCTGGTCTCATCGTTGGAATGGGTGAGACCGACGATGAGATTGTGGGAGTCCTTGCTGACTTGGCCGACATTGGTGTGGACATCGTGACCATTGGTCAATACCTTCGTCCCACCACTCACCATTTGCCGGTGGCGCGCTGGGTGGAGCCCCAGGTTTTTGAGATGTACAAGCGAGTAGGCGAGGAGATGGGCATCGGACACGTTGAATCGAGCCCACTGACACGCTCTAGCTATCACGCACGAGAGTCGGCCGAACACGCCGTACCTGTCACAATTGGATCACGATGAATTCAGCTCTTGACTCACGCACTTATCTCGCACGCATGAATCGTGCACGAGAGGAAATGGCTCGTTGCGGCGTCGACGCCATGATCTTGTCTTTAGGGCACGACATGCCGTATCTCATGGGTTACTTGGCAATGCCGTTGGAACGTCTCACCATGTTGGTGATTCCTCAACAGGGCGAAGCATCGTTGATTATTCCTCGTCTTGAAGCGCCACGCGTGCACGAGATGAGCGATGTGTTCACCATGGTGCCCTGGAATGAAACTGAGGATCCTGTTGCCATTGCGCATCGTTTGCTTGGTTCAGCACACACCATTGCAGTGGGCGACCAAATGTGGTCACGTTTCTTAGTTGATCTTTTGGTGCACCGACCAACGTCAAAATACGTTCGCAGTGTCACGGTGATGGAAGCGTTGCGTTCACGTAAAGATGCCGCAGAGATTGCAGCGCTTGTTGCAGCTGGCGCGGCGGCCGACAGAGTGGCGGCACAGTTGCATGGTGGTGAGATTCCGTTAGTTGGACGTACTGAAGCTGAAGTATCTGCAGATATCTCAGCTCGCCTCATTGCAGAGGGTCACCAGAAGGTGAACTTTGCAATTGTCGCAGCAGGGGAGAATGCGGCGAGCCCACATCACCATGCCGGTGATCGAGTAATTCGCCATGGCGAGATTGTGTTGTGTGATTTTGGCGGCACCATGGATGGCTATTGCAGTGACATCACGCGCTGTGTTCACATTGGTGAGCCACCCGCAGACATTGCAAATGCATACGCAGTGTTGCTGGAAGCCCAAGCAATTGGTGTGGCTGCCGGTGTTGTGGGTGAAACGTGTGAACACGTAGACATTGCAACTCGCGCTGTCATCGATGCTGCTGGTTACGGCGAATTTTTCGTGCATCGCACCGGCCATGGCATTGGAATGGAAGAACACGAAGATCCATACATGGTGAATGGCAATCGCACATTAATTGCACCTGGCCATGCGTACAGCGTGGAGCCAGGAATTTATGTTCCAGGCAAGTGGGGTATGCGTCTAGAAGACATTGTGGTGGCAACAGAAAATGGCCCTCGGGCTGTTAATCACGCCAATCACCAACTTGTGATTCTCGATCGATAGGCGCGTTCTTACGTGATCAAACTCGACGCAGCAACAGTTCTTCTTCAATGGGCCACAGGTGGTCTGTTTTTCCTGTGGTACACCACACGCAAACATGAGATGGGGGCGGGCTACGGCTGGCTTCTTCGTGGTTCGTTTGCTGTCATTGCTGCTGGTGCTGCGGCCGCTGGTTTTGCAACGCACACCGTGATGGCGCGCGAAGTGGCATCAATCGCTGTGGCAGCAGTGAGTATTGCCACTCTACGGCGAAAGAATGTTCGGTGGGACGTGGTGGCACCAGTCATTGGTGTTGTTGGTCTAGTTGTGGCTGCTGTCGATGCTGCAAATGGCACTAGCGACACCATTGTGTCTCTGTTACGAATCTTGTTAGGCACCGCATTCCTCGGCGCAGTGAGTGACGCAATGTTGTTGGGTCATTGGTATTTGGTGCAGCCAGGGCTTCCGCGATCCATTTTGGGCGAACTTGTCACTGCGCTTCGTTGGGTGACTCCATTTGAAATCGCTGTCATGCTGTTGCCCACCGGAATGGTGAGTGTGATTAACGGCTCTATTGATGATGGTTGGGGCGGCATGCTCGGCTGGTTCTGGATTGCATGTGGCATCACCACTGTCGTCCTCACGGAAGTCACCCGAGCTGCAATGAAAGAGCGCAGCTATTCAGCCGTCATGGCGGCAACAGGATTGTTGTATCTCGCCATTCTCACGGCGTTTGGCACAGACCTAGTTGCTCGTGCAGTTCTTGCTTAAGACTTTGAATAATCCACGGTGAACCAGCGTTCAGGAACAGTGGAGACTCGAATCGAATCGGAGTCATCATCGCCCTCAACATATTTATCGCCACCTTTAATGCCGAGGTAACGATGCGCCAGAGGGCGAGTGTGAAGTTCTTTGTCTGCTGGAGTAACTGTGGCCGTTCCTTCAACCGAGACGTACTTGTAAGGAAGCGACTCCGACTGCACGCAGAAACTGAATCGCATTGACTTTTGAAGCAGGCGGCCCTTAACAGAGTTGTTGTCCATCACGAACCACAATTCGCCTCCAGGTTCATACATGTACCAAACAGGCACCACAAGTGGCGGGCCGTCGGTGCGCTCTAGACCAACAACTCCAACATGGAGATCGGCAAGGAACTGTTCCCGTTCGACTTTGGTCATTTGTAATTGGCCCATGGCGTACCTCGATGTGGTTCGTGCACTGCGCTTCGCGCGAGTCCTGTCTAGCACCTAGCGTACGGGGATGGACTTTTTCGAGCGCACCGTCTACAACGCAGACCACGAGCAGTTTCGTTCGGTATTTCGTCAATGGTTAGACAATGAAGTAGTGCCCAACCATGAACAGTGGGAAGCCGATGGCATTGCACCGCGCGAGATGTGGTTGGAAGCAGGAAAGCACGGATTCTTGGGGTATCACGTACCCGAGCAGTACGGCGGGGGTGGCACCGACGATTACAAGTTCGGCGCTGTCATGCAAGAAGAAGTATCCGACACCGGTGTCATTGGAAGCGCGAATGGAATCACTCTGCACAACGACATTGTGTTGCCGTACTACTTGTCGCTTGCAAACGACGAACAAAAGGCGCGTTGGTTGCCAAAGATGGTGACTGGCGAATACATCACTGCCATTGCAATTACCGAGCCAAACACCGGCAGTGACATGGCAGGCGTGAAGACATCTGCTGTGAAGCACGGCGATACATACGTGGTCAATGGCGCAAAGACATTTATTACAAACGGCATCAACGCAGATCTTGTGTTGACAGTGTGTCGCACAGACCCAGATGCGGGGCACCGCGGTTTTTCGTTAGTTGTTTTGGAGCGCGGCATGAAAGGCTTCGAGCGCGGACGAAACCTCAACAAACTTGGTATGCACGCACAAGACACCGCCGAGTTATTCTTTGACAACGTTGAAGTGCCCGCAGAGAATGTGCTGGGGGAACCGGGTCAAGGGTTCATGTATCTCACGCACAACTTGGCGCAAGAACGTTTCGGAATGGCTATAGGCGCTGTCGCTGTTGCACGTGCCGCGTTGCGCTGGACGTTGGACTACACACGTGAGCGCAAGGCGTTCGGGCAAACAATTGCGAGTTTCCAAAACTCAAAGTTCTTGCTGGCCGAATTACATACGGAAGTACAAATGGCACAGGCTTATGTAGACCGTTGCTTGGAACTTCACTGCGATGGCAAGTTGACCGTCGAGCAAGCAGCCGCTGCAAAGTTCATCACCACTGAATTGCAGAACAAAGTGGTCGATCGGTGTCTTCAGTTACACGGTGGATACGGCTACATGGTGGAGTATCCCATTGCACGTGCGTGGGCAGACAGTCGCATTCAAACCATTTACGGCGGCACTACCGAAATTATGAAAGAGATTGTGGGTCGCGCTCTCTCGAAATAATGTTGATTAGCTAATTGCACCACGTTCGCGTAACGCTGCGACATCGTGGCCAAGAGCGCCGATGACTTCATCGGTATGCGCACCTTTTGCAGGCGCAGGATGTCCAATGTTTGCAGGCGTTGCACTAAAGCGCGGTGCCGGTCGAACCTCACGAATCGTTCCCGCTGCTGGATATTGCCGAACAACGAACGTTTCGTTATGAATGACCTGTGGGTCGTCAACCACGCTCAGCAGATCATTCATTCCGCCGGCAGGAACATCGTGTTGTTGCGCTCCACGGAGAAACGTTTCAAGCGGCATTTCTGCAGCAAGTTCCCGAACAATCTTTCGGTATTCGTCGCCGTTGACAGAACGAAGCGTGGATGACGCAAAGCGGGGATCGTCAGCTAGTTCGGGCTTTCCAAGGGCAGCGCAGTATCCGCGAAATTCTGATTCAGTTACCACGGAGACTGCGGCGTAACCGTCTTTGAATGTGACCGGCACATAGTTGGCAGAAATTGTGGGAAGTCGTACTGCGTCATCATCGAGAAGCGCGACATCCATTGCACAGTCGGCCCAGGTAAACGCAATGGCTGCGTCCAACATGGACAGTTGAATGTGTTGTCCCGACTGTCCACGTTCGCGTGCAAACAAAGCGGCAGAAATCGCCTGGGCTGCGGTGTATGCAGTGACTTTGTCACAGATGAGATGGCGAAACAGTGCAGGTTTACCTGACACAGGGTCAGTTTGGACACTGGCCAAGCCTGAAGCTGCTTGAATGACGTTGTCATAGACACGTCGATTGGCACTTGGACCATCGTGCCCGAATCCTGCGATGGAAACATAGATCAACTTGGGATTTACCTTTGCGGCATCGTCGTACCCAAATCCAAGTCTGTCCATTGCGCCTGGTCGAAAGTTTTGGATGAGAACATCGGCGGTACCAATGAGTTCACGCAAAAGGGCTGCGCCTTCATCATTCTTCAGATCGAGAACTATCGATTTCTTTCCACGATTATGAAGCGCATACAAACCAGTGACGCCATTCTTTTGCGTACCGAGATGACGCATCATGTCGCCCATACCAGGTGACTCAATTTTGATGACCTCTGCGCCCTGGTCTGCCAACATCATTCCGGCCAACGGACCAGAAATCATTGTCGCAAGATCAAGAACTCTGATGCCGGTTAATGGTCCAGACGTCATTGCGGAACTCCTTTTGCGGTGAGTGGCCAAGGACGTTCGCGCTCTAACAACAATGCCAACTCCAACAGCTGTTGTTCGGAGAAGTGGCGGCCGATGATCTGCAACCCAACGGGTAGTCCATCAATAAAACCAGCAGGAACTGAAATGCCAGGGTTGCCATGCAAATTACACGGGAACGTGAGTTGACCGTTATTGCCCGCACCGGCTTTGATTCCACCGAACACGCTAGGTAGTGGTCCTTCGGCATCGAATGCAATATCGGGGTTTGTTGCTGTGATGACAAGATCAACCTCGTTGAAAATTTCTGCCATACGTGTGTTGACCGCGGCGCGGCGAGACTCAATCTTTGCTCTCGCTTCAGCAGAGTACAGACCGGTGGTGTACTGAAGCCCTGCGCGCATTTCTGGGGTTAAATCATCGGCGCATGCTGGCCAATGATCTTTTAGCGCTTCGGCAATTTCCAACATGCCACTAATGGACCACGCTGCACCCATCTTTGGAAGCGATGTATCAACGTTGTCCATACGGCGCAGTCTTGCCTTCGTCACTAAGAAGTCAGCAGTTTCCAACAACACGTTCCACATAGCAGGAGACACCACTGCTCCGCCCCAATTGTCAACGATGGCAACTTTCAAACCAGCAACGTCAATAGTGCCGAGAGCATCTTCCCAACCGGTGACTCGTTGGAGACTGAGAGGGTCGTGCGCATCGTGACCATTGCACGTGTCAAACCAACGTGCGGTATCGCGGACACTTCGTGACACGCATCCAACCGTGACAGTGAGATTGCTGTACGGCGCGCCTGGTCCACGTGGGATGCGTCCGTATGTGGACTTCAAACCAACCAGACCAGTGAAACCCGCAGGAATACGAATGGAACCTCCGCCGTCTCCTGCTGTTGCAAGAGTGAAGAGTCCGCCGGCAACGCCTGCAGCGCTGCCACCAGAAGATCCGCCCGGTGTACGTGTTTCATTCCACGGGTTCTTCGTTGCGCCGTTCAACAGGGTTCGCGTGAGATTTACTCCACCGAACTCGCTGGCGGTCGTTAATCCAAATGCAACTGCTCCACCGTTGTTCGTGATGCGCTCCACGTGGATACTTGTTTTTGTTGCAATGCGACCTTTCAGCGGGACCGACGCTTCAGTGTCTGGCCAGCCTTTCACAGGGTCAAGTTCTTTGATTCCAAGTGGCACTCCACCGAAGGGAAGCGAGATGTCGGCAGATGCAGCGCGTTGCAAGGCGCCATCTGCGTCAATAAATGACACCGCATTCAGAGAACTGGCAGAAACTGCCGCCAATGTGGCCTGCATTTCTTCCATAGGGGAACGGCGCCCAGAACGGAATTCTTCAACGAGCGAGCATGCGTCGCCTTGCCATGGGGTGTCAGTCATGGAGGCAACCTAGCCCAACCAGGGCGGGTTCAGTCCGTTCGGAAAACCCTTACGGGAGTAGGGTCAAAGGGTCATGGATAGTCGTACATTCCTGGGTTTGCAGCGCACCCACAACCCCTTCCGCTGGTACTTACCAGTGCAGCGCAAATTGTGCACAGGGGGCGACTTTCTCTACGGTGGAAGTGCTCTTGGTGCCGCTATTTCGGCACTTGAAGGGGCAACTGGTCGAAACGTCGTATGGGTGACGGCTCAGTACTTGTCCTACGCACGTCCGGACGAAGTCATGGACATCGATGTCATTGTTCCGGTTGAAGGTAATTCGATTACGCAAGCACGTGTAGTGGGCCATGTGGGGGAGCGTGAGATCATCACCGTCAACGCGGCTCTTGGCGACCGTGATTTTCCTATCGCTGCGCAATTTGAAACCGCGCCGACTGCACCGTCACCCGACGAGTGCTCTGAATGGGAGCACTACAGCCGAGACTTTGAAACTATTCACGACTTTATGGAAGAACGTGTGGTGAAGGGTCGATTCGGAAAAGATCTTGATGGTTCACTCAGCGACGGCCGAGCATTGATGTGGGCGCGACTGCCCGAAGTGATTGACGGTATCGACGCTGCATCGCTTGGTGTGTTGGGAGATTTTGTACCTCGTGGTGTGGGGCAAGCACTTGGTTTACATGCAGGTGGTAACTCTTTGGACAACACCTTGCGTGTTGTCAATTTGGTGCCAACTTCTTGGGTGTTGTTAGACATTCGCGTTCATGCTGTTGCGCGCGGATTCGCGCATGGTTTGGTGCATATGTACGCAGAAGATGGAACATTGATGGCCACGGCCAGCCAAAGTTGCATCGCAAGAATTCACAGAAAATAGTTGGGGGCACACATGAATGCATACGGAGCACAGGCACAACCTGGCATGCCGGTTCGACCAGGAATGACAGTTCCACTGCCGGGTCATCTCAATACTCACCGTGATCGATTGATGGAGTTGGCCGACATGGGCTACACCGACATTTGGTCTGCAGAAGCCGACGGAGCCGATGCATTCACTCCACTTGCACTTGCTGCAGCGTGGGAGCCACGGTTGCGTCTAGGTACTGCAATTGTTCCTGCATACACACGTAGCCCAGCCTGTTTTGCACAATCGGTTGCAACGTTGGCAGATGCAGCCCCTGGCCGATTCGCCATTGGTATCGGTTCGTCCAGCAATGTAATTGTGCAGAAGTGGAATGGCATTCCGTTTGATGAGCCGTACAAGAAAGTACGCGACGTCGTTCGATTCTTGAATGACGCATTGTCTGGCGAGAAAGTGGCCAAGCAATATGACACGTTCAATGTTGATGGTTTCCGTTTGGGAATTCGCCCTGAAGTGAAACCGCAAATTTTGGTGGCAGCTCTTCGAGAGGGAATGTTGCGTTTGGCTGCTCGTGAAGCAGACGGTGCCATCATTAACTGGCTCAGTCCTGAAGATGTGGTGCGCGTGGCAAAAGTGGTGCACGACGCCGCAGAAGGAACTCCAAAGGAAATTGTTGCCCGCATCTTCGTATGCCCATCGGAGAACACTGATGTGGTGCGCGCTGCAGCGCGCTTCGCAATTGCCGCGTACTTGAACGTGCCCGTATATGCCCAGTTCCACGCATGGTTGGGTCGCGGCGACGAATTGAAGGGCATGTGGGATATGTGGAAGGCTGGCGACCGAAAAGCCGCACTTGCCGCAATTCCCGATGAAGTGGTGGACCAATTGATTGTTCACGGATCGCCGGAGTATTGCCGCGATCGCATTCGTCAGTACTTCGACAACGGAGTAACAACGTCGTCGCTTGCCATCATGCCGTTCGACCCCGAGTTGAACTACTGGGAAGCAGTGAAGTCACTGTCTCCATCGGCGCACTAGTCATAAATGTCCGACGCCGAACGTCCTACACGCGAGGGGTGGAACCTCCTCCTGCAAACGTTGCGCCAGCAACGCGTTGGTTTGTTGACGGGTGCAATGGTGGGCCTTGCGTGGACATTGGGCAAGGTGTCCGTTCCGCAGCTCACCAAACTGGCGATTGACCGAGGAATTGAAAAGTCTGGTTCGCTGATTTTCTGGACGTTGCTCATTCTGGCCGCAGCAACCGTTGCCGGATTTTTTGCAGCGTGGCGCCGCTTTATCGCGTTTCGTGAGAGCCGTCTCACCGAGACATACTTGCGCGAACGCATCTTTGCTCACTTGCAGGGTTTGCACGTTGGATTCCATGACCGTGCGCAAACGGGTCAGTTGATGAGTCGCTCGTCTAGCGACTTGCAACAAGTGCAGGGGTTTGTTGTCAACATTCCGATCTTTGTTTCGCAAATCACCATGGTTCTCGGAGTTGTAGTCATTTTGTTCATTTCCGATCCGTTGCTGGCCGCGGTGTCGTTGGCACCATTGCCGTTTATCAACGTGTCAGCGCGTTCATTCTCCAACAAGATTCACCCTGCTGTGTTGGCCGTGCAACAAGAACAAGCGCAGTTGGCAAACGTGGTGGAAGAAAGCGTCTCTGGTGTACGCGTTATTAAGGGCTTTGGTGCAGAGGCTGTTCAACAGAAGAAACTGGAACAAGAAGCAAACGACATTCAGCGCGAATCCATGCGTGCTGCGCGTATTCGCAGCCGATTCTTGCCAGCAATCGACTTATTGCCATCGCTTGGCTTAGTGGCGGTGATAGGACTTGGCGGTCATCGTGTCATCAACGGAGAGATGACACTTGGTGGACTTGTTGCCTTCAACACCTATCTCACCATGTTGATTTGGCCCATGCGCAACATCGGTATGACCGTTGCATTTGGTCAGCGTGCGGCATCTGCCTTGCTGCGTGTGAATGAGATTTTGTCCGAGGAGCCAGAAATTGCCAGCCCTGCACATCCCGCCAAATTACCCGCATCGGGCTTGGCGCAACCCGTTGGTGCGGTGAAGTTCAATGCGGTTCGGTTCGGATACGACATCGGACATACAGATGTACGTGTGTTGAATGGTCTCGATCTGGCCATTGAACCAGGGGAGTCGGTGGCCATTGTGGGCGCGACGGGTTCAGGAAAGTCCACAATTACACGTTTGTTGTTGCGCTTTTACGATCCACAAGCAGGATCAATCACCCTGGATGGCGTAGACCTGCGTGAGTTGAAACTGTCGGACTTGAGGCGCTCTGTTGGAGTGGTGTTTGAAGACACCTTGTTGTTCCATGACACGGTGTCTTCAAACATTGCATTTGCCAAACCCGGAATTGATTCCGAAGTTGTTGTTCGGGCCGCCAAGTTGGCAGGTGCGCATGACTTCGTGATGCAGTTGCCAGAGAAGTATGACACGGTCTTGGGTGAGCGGGGCTTTTCGTTGTCTGGTGGACAACGTCAACGCATTGCGATTGCGCGCGCGATTGTTGCTGACCCACGAGTTCTTGTACTGGACGATGCAACGTCTGCTGTTGACCCCACCAAAGAACATGAGATTCGCGACGCATTGGCCACCGTGATGCGTGGACGAACAACATTGGTCATTGCTCACCGTCCCGCAACCATTGAGTTGGCTGACCGTGCAGTTCTTTTGGACAACGGTGTAATTGCTGCAACTGGCACTCATCACGAATTACTAGCCACGAACGACCGTTATCGCGAGGTTCTCGCCGCTATGTCTCACAAGGCAGGTCAGTAACCATGTGGTCTGGTGGAGGTCGCGGTGGCGGCAAGAGTGGCATTCAAGAAGAAGACAAGCTGAATCGCACACAAACACGTGTGGTGTTGTCACGCAGTATTCGTATGGCGGGCGAATTCCGCAAACAGGCATTGTGGGCCCTAATTCTGGTGACCATCACCGTGCTGTGCACATTGGCTGGGCCCGTGTTGGTGCGTCACGGAATTGACGCTGGCATTAAGGCCAAAGATTCTCGTGCTCTGAACATCACAGTCATTGCGTATCTGGTTGTGGTGGGCATTGCATACGTCATTGGGCGTATGCAATACGTGGTGCTGAACAAAGCGGGCGAAGGCTTCCTTCGGTTGTTGCGCGTGAAGGTGTTCGCGCAGTTGCAACGCCAGTCAATGGCATTCTTTGATCGCGAAAAGGCCGGTGTGTTGGTAGCGCGCATGACCGCCGACATTGAATCCATGGCGGAACTGGTGCAATGGGGTCTCATGCAGTTCTTGTCTGCA
The DNA here is from genome assembly GCA_049433485.1 of Ilumatobacteraceae bacterium. Lineage (GTDB taxonomy): Bacteria > Actinomycetota > Acidimicrobiia > Acidimicrobiales > Ilumatobacteraceae > UBA2093. The sequence continues at coordinate 16,835 of JBMTEX010000037.1, forward strand.
TTTTTGCTGTTGTTCCTAGCATTTTTCCTGTTGCTCAGCTTGTCGTGGCAACTCACGTTGATCACATTGATTGTGTTCCCATTCCTTATTGCTGCGTCGGTGAAGTTCCAACGAGACTCAAATAAGGCGTATCTCGAAGTGCGCGAAAAGGTAGGAGCCAACTTGTCTGCGTTGCAGGAAGGAATTACTGGCGTTCGCGTTATTCAGGCATACGCACGTGAAGACGAACAAATTCGTCGCTTTGAGGAATCGAACCGCGCGCTCTTCCGAAGCCACATGTACAGCGTGAAAGTGAGCACCTGGTACTTCGGTGTGATTGAGTTTGCAGGTATTGCATCTTCTGCGCTGATTGTGGGTGTTGGTGGTTGGTTGGTGCACCGAGGAACTGTCTCATTGGGTACCGTTGTCGCCTTCGTTCTGTTGCTTGCCAATTTGTTTGATCCTGTGCAGCAATTGTCTCAGTTGTACAACACTTTGCAATCGGCCGCTGCTGCGTTGCACAAACTTTTTGGCATCTTGGACGCTGAGCCAGACGTGGATGAATCTCCAACGCCCACCCCGTTACCAGCGGTGGGTGATGTGGACGTTCGCAATATCACGTTCTCGTATGCGGGTGCATCGCAGCCAGCGTTATCTGGTGTGAGTGTGTCTCTCACTGCAGGCACTCGGTTGGCACTGGTGGGACCAACAGGTGCGGGCAAATCCACACTCGCGAAACTGATGGCTCGTTTGTATGACCCGCAAGAAGGTCAGGTGTTGTTTGGGGGAGTAGATCTTCGACAGGCTTCTATGGAAGATCTTCGTCGACGCATTGTGGTGATTCCGCAAGAAGGTTTCTTGTTTGATGGTTCTGTACGTGACAACTTGTTGATCGCGCGCCCCGATGCCACCGAGCACATGTTGTTGACCGCATTAGACAATCTTGGTTTGCGTGAACGTTTTGAAGCTCTTCCAGAAGGTCTTGATACTCAGGTGCGCGAGCGTGGTTCTCGATTGTCTGCAGGAGAGCGCCAGTTGGTGGCGTTGTCACGTGCTGCCTTGGTAGACCCTGCCGTGTTGGTGTTGGATGAAGCAACGTCGAATCTTGACCCAGGTACTGAGATGTTGATCGAGGCCGCACTAGAGAAGTTGATGGTCGGCCGATCTGTGATTGTGGTGGCGCACAGATTGTCCACCGTTCAACGTGCAGACAAGATTGCAGTGGTGTCCGATGCGCGTATCACCGAGATTGGTTCACATGAAGAACTCATGGTCTTGAATGGACACTACGCCGCGTTAGTGAATAACTGGAACAAATCCCAACCGACTTAACAGAACGCAGACCAGTCCGAGATGTCTTGGTCTTCCTGATGCATCGATGAACTTGAGACATTTCCCCATTCGTCGCTATACGAGCCATTGATAATCAATTTGTAGTAGTTGGGCTGGGACTGCCAATCGTTCCGCAGTATTGGATCCATATCAATTTCCCACAACAATGGGTTGCTGTTGACCATTTGAAGATTGGATAAGTATCCGTTAACAACAGTTCTTCCATAGAAATATGTGCAATCGTACGATTCGCGAACGAGAGCAAGATCTGTCAGTGTGAAACCAGTTGGTGCTTCGTTAAATGTCAGCCGGATCTTGCCAGATACAACTCCAGCAGTAAAGACTGGTCCGAATTGGTCATAGCCAATCTGTTGAAGGTAGAAAGCAGTATTTGGGTTGCCGGCAATATCAGTGAATTCACCACCATAGAACAAGAAATAAATGTCCCGGTTAAGTCCAGACACAGTCATTGAAAATTGATATGAGCTTCCAGACCCAGATAGTGGGCTCGTTGAGCAACTACCCCCACAATCGATGTCAATTGAGGAAATTGTGAGGCCCGTGACGGACTCAGATGAATTAACTGTGGCCGTGAATGTTGCGTTCGCGCCAACATCTGAACGAGAAGGCGTGATTGAGGCTGTGGGGGCGGTTCTGTCAACCGTCACCTGAATGGCGCTGGATTGATGTGATTGAAGTCCATTCAAAGTCGAAACAGAAGTAACCGAATGAACACCTTCGCTAACTCCCGAAATATCGCAAGCAAAGTCGCCTGAAGAATCCGCAGTACATGGAGAACCAGCATTCTGCCCATTCATGAGAATCTGAACGGAACTTCCAGATGGTGCATTGCCAATGAATCGAAGCGTCGAGGCATTTGTAATTCGATCTGAGTTACTACTTCCCGTGTCGGAAATTTGCGCTAGAGCCAGAGACGACGGCGATGCCAGTTGGGGAATTGTGGTGGAAGTTGTGGTGGTGGAAGTAGAAGTTGTCGTCGTCGTCGAAGAAGAAGTTGGCGTTGTGGCTTGGTTGGCTTGGCTATTACAGCCAGGCATGACAAGGCCCTTTGCAAAGTATCGCTTCGCAATTACTCTGCTTCCGTATCTAACTCGAATGGTTGACTTCTTGGGCAAGGTTCTTGCTTTACATAAA
>JBMTEX010000038.1:0-19007 GCA_049433485.1 Ilumatobacteraceae bacterium
CGGTGGCCTGTGTCGGTCTTCGGTTGCGCATTGCTACTGAAGTATGGGCAAGGCTTATTCGGCTAACCCAACAGGGGAGCCGTCAATGATTTGATCGAGATACTCGGACATTCCATATCCCACGTCACCAGCATGTTCCCCTTCTGTGATGGTCCAAGTTGTCATGCCTTCACTAATGCGGGTCAATAACCAGTTGCCGTCGGGGTCTTGACGACGATTTCGAAGAGGAATCAAATTGTTCACTTTTCCTTCAAAGCGCCATTCCTTTTTTGACTTCGAAGAACGAATGACTCCAGAGACCACGTCGTGGTATTTCTCGTCGCCGCGAGTGTGTGTTGATATCTGAACGTCGTCGCACAAGTGCAGCTCACCGTTGTCCCACACGAAACCTCCACGTGATCCAGGGCCATCTTTCTTTGCAACGCGACTAGCCATGAAACCAAGGTTCTCACCAAAGTTGGCGGTGAGCCATCGGTAGTACCACGGAGCCTGCCAATAGCGAGGACCCCATGAATGGTCGCGAAGACCAAAACCATTGATGTTCCATTCTTCATCTCCAACACGAAGAGAACCGTGTGCTTCCACGAGTTGTTCGTAGTGGCCCTTAGCGAACTCTTCACCAGGAGTTTCATGCGGTGTGTCTGGCTCACCACCAAACATGCTGCTTCGACCTTTTCCAGTGAATGTGATGTGTGCTTCACATTCTGCAAATGGATTGTTGGCAAATGCATCCTTTGGGTTTGCCATTTGTAACGGATCATTAAGGACGCACACTTTGCCTACATAGTCAATTCGTAACTCTTCGAATGGCTTCACCATGGTCCAGGTAAGCCCACCTGCATCGAGCGCATCGTTGTTATCAATAGATGGTCGCTTAAACATGAAGGCCACGCGCCCATTCGGCAAGTAGAGACAAATAGTCATCTCTGCGTATCCCTCATTGGCGCGATTGCCCGTACGGAACCATCCACCAACTTTTGTTGATGGATCAAAACAATTGATGTACATGCTTTCGTTGAAGTTGGACTCTGGTCCAAGTTCGTGCATGTATTCATCTGATGGTTCGAGTCGTACTCCCATGTTGTCCCCTCTAAAAAATCAATCAACCCTGAAAGATTCTGCTTTGCAGTTTTCTCATGCCGGCCAACCATCGATCACGGTCAGCCACTTTGCGCTGCTCGTACGTGTGTACTTCCGCATGTGGCATGACCAAGAATTTCTCCTCCACGATGGTGTTATAGACAACGTCAGCTACCTCTGACGGTTCAAGAACTGCACCCGATGCCTTCACAACATCTCCACCACGCTTGTCAATGCCCTCTTCGCGCCCTGGTGGGTTTAACATGTTGGTGTTGACACCTTGTGGGCACAAACAGGTGACGCGAATGCCGCGGTCTCCGTATGTGATGGACATCCATTCAGCAAACGCAACGGCTCCGTGCTTCGACACGCTGTATGTGGCGCTTCCGATTTGTGACAACAGCCCTGCAGCTGATGCGGTACTGCAGAAGTAGCCCTCGCCAGCAGCTAACCAATCGCCAATGAGATGCTTGGCCGCCCAGCGATGCGAATGAAGGTTGATGTTCATGACCATTTCCCATGTGTCTTCATCGGTGTCTTCCAAGAAAGTTCCCATAGCAACGCCAGCGTTGGCGAAGTACAGATGAACGAATCCAAACTTTTCACGCGCCGCATTAATGAGTGCTTCGTTGCCAGCCTCGGTGCTGATGTCTGCCACCACGGCGTATGCAGAATCTGGGCGGAGTGAATTTAATTCCGCTTCAATCTTCGTCAAGTTGTCGGCATCACGGTCTGCAATAACAACGCGCGCACCTGCAGCATGAAATCGACGAGCGAGGGCTGCGCCAATTCCGTTTGCGGCACCAGTAACAACTGTGGTTTTACCTTCAAAATTCATAAACAGACCTTATGGCAAGGGTCACGGTCAACTTTCATCCGGTCTGTGGGGTGTCCACTTTTTGGGGTGCGCCATCTGTACGATGAAGACATCGGGCGGATCCAGAACCTCTGGGTTACCCGCATACCGAGAGGAGCTCCACATGCTTGACACCCGCGAATCGGTCATTACTGAAGCAATTGCGGTCATTGACAAAGCGCTTGCCGAGATGCTTCGCCGTGAATTGGTGTCTGCTGTTGAAGTTGGAGACTTGCTTCTCGACTTGCGTTCGCTTCTTAGCGCGAGCGCTTCCACCACCGACGTTTAGTCGGAACCACCTCATAGTCGCTCGTCGTTGATTCGGACGTAGGCGCGTACGACGCCAATTCAGTAAGCGACTCCACCAGTGAGTCGCGCAACAATGAAGGACTTTCTATGGCGGCTTCATCGATATTGATTCCAACGTCCAGGCTTCCCATGTACGACATGAGTGTGAGATTGAATGCAACCCCGCCAAGTGGGCCGACTGGGTAGTTCTCCAAAAGTTTGGAACCTGCCACAAATAACGGAACACCGGCACCACGAACATTTGAAGTGGCAAAGTCCACCGTTTCGGCTTGCGCACGAGCCAGTCGGGTAATGACCGAGGTTGGCAAGAGTGTGGACACAGTGGCGATGGCTTCAAGTGATCCGTTTGAAGATCCGCTGCGGGCCGCGTGGAGAATTTCATTGACCGCCAAGAAACGTTCGGGCAATGGCATCTCAGCAGTGGGTACCAGCATTCGTGCCAAAGTGAACGCGTTACTTCCACTGTCTTCTGTACGTGTGCTGATGGCCATGGACGCGCGCAAAGACTCCACTGGTGCACCAAGGGCGCGGTGATATTTTCCTGCCGCATGTGCCGCCGCGGTGACGAACGCAGTGTTGAGGGTTCCGCCTAGCGCTTTCGATGCACCACGCATGTCGTGGTATGACACCCGGGCAGTGTCGAGTCTGCGCCGAAGGGAGCGTTGTGTCCAGAGAGGGGAGCGTGCGCCGTCGGTATCGCTTAGTTGTGCCATTAGGGACTTCACGGTGGCTGATGTGGAGGACCCGATTGTTCCAATCAAAGATGGATCACTCAGAACATCGCGCACTTGTCGAAGCACAGACAATGGCAAACGCAATGAATCAGACATGGCTCCGCGCAGTGCTTCGGTGGCATCTGGTCCGGAAATGTCGGTAGCAGCATTCACCAGGTCTGGATCTATGGGTGGAAGCGGACCAGGGTCTCGTTCAAGGTCGAGATAGTGCATGGACAGTTCGACGCCACCTTGACCATCGGTGACGGTGTGATGCAATTTTTGTACGAGAGCACTACGACCACCGTGCAATCCGTCTACCACGATGAAGTGCCACAGTGGGCGCGAGCGATCGAATGGGTCTGCTACCAGCAAGGTGACCAGATCGAGAAGCTGTCGCATGTCTCCAGGTTCGGCAAGAGAAATATGACGAACGTGATATCGAATATCAAATGTTGGATCATCAACCCACGTTGGATTTCCTAAGTTTCCCGGCGCCGGTAACACACGGCGTCGAAGTCGTGGAAACAAAAGAGCAGTGCGTTCCATTCGTGCATACAGAACATCCATGTTTGGTGGACGATCCAGAATGGTGATGTTGCCAAACGTTGATGCAAGGTAGGGATCTTTTTCGAGACGCCACATCAGCGACTCGGTGTCGCTCATTCTTTTTTCGTGGTCGGCCATGGAGTCCAACCTACAACCGTTACATCGGCACGCTGGTGTGCTTGAACTCGTTGAGGATTGGCCAATCAATGTCGTCAAGGATGCGCGTAATTGTGGTGGTGGCCACGTCTGCATTGCCGCGGGCGTGGTCCAGGAGGCGCACGAATACAGCTTTGTCGTCGACGATGAATGTGGGCGTGCCCCACACCTGGTGCGAGCCAACATACTTTGTGTGCTCTTCCTGAATCACGTGGAGAGGTCGGCCCGTCTCAACATCGGCGAATGCGGCTTCTGCGTCTGCACCTGATTCAGAAAGGATGCGGGTGAGAGTTGCATGGTCCTTCAGCGAACCGCCACCGATGTGTCGGTGATTGAACATGGACTGGTGAAAGGTGAGGAACGACTGCGGTTGTTGATCTCGCAGTGAAATAGAAAGTTGCAGTGCAAGCAATCCGGAATCTTCTTCTGGACGATGCCAAATGTCAACATCTCCTTCTTCAACGTGTGCTTGACCTAAGCAGAATGGAAGAAAAGTGACATTCCAGTCGGCGCCTGCGCGAAGACCCTCCACCACATGGTCATGAACAAGGCGAGCAAATGGGCATCGATAGTCATATGTGAGTCCGAAGGAGCGAGTCATAGTCACCACAACCTACGGATGAGTTGCGGTATTCCCGTGTGACTTAGGAAAAGAGTGCAGACAGCACAATGATGGCGGGAACGCTGAGAGCGGCTCCCGTGACGATGCCGCCGAGGATGTCACTGAGATGGTGAATTCGTACCACCACTCTGCTGAGCGCCACAACGATTGCGATACTCGCCCACAAGAGCGCAAGAGGTAACCCCGTGTATGAGGTAAGCAGTGCGGCGGCGAATGTGGCTGATGATGCGTGGCCACTTGGAAAGCTTGTTGTGCTGGGTGTGCGTACGTCGAACCGGTGATCACCAGATGTGGTGGGACGTTCGCGCCTGAAGAGTCTTTTGATTCCTTGGTTCACAATCAAACTTTCAATACCAAGAGCTACGGATAACGCGAGTGCTTCTTTAGCTCGGTCGAGCGATCCGATGGCGTAGAGCACTCCGCAGAGGTGCCACACGATGCTGAAGTCACCCACCTTGCTGGCGAGATTGAAGAGTCGAATGGAAGAACGATTATTCCGGAGTGGTTCGAGAATTCGATCGCCAGCTGCATCGAGTGACGTCACTGCATTCCTGCCAATGTTGTTTCAACGAGCAGGGCGAGAGCATGTGGATGTTCAAGTGGTCCGAAGTGTCCCATGTTGTCGTATTGAACATACGTTGAGTGTGGAATTCGTTCCGCAATTAATGCCGCAATGCTTGACGGTTGAAATGGTGCGGGTGCACCTGCAATAACCCACGTGGGGACACTGACGCGAGTGAGGTCTTCCCACGTTCCGTGAGATCCGCCCGTTTCATATGTTCGCGCTTCATGCTCGGGTAAGCATTTCAATTCCACCGTGCCATCTGGCATTTGCTTAAAACCATGCCTCACGTATGCGGCACGGGCTTGTGGGTGAAACGTCGCCATGGGTGGCTTTGCGCTGAAGTTCTCAAGAGCAGCGTCATAACTTGCGAATGAACTCTTTCTCTTGCGTGCACCACCAGCCAGTGGATTTGGTGGTCGTTCACCGTTTGATTCGTCGTGTGGTGGAAACACGATTGGTTCGAAGACAAACAAGCATCGAAACAACGATGGCTCCAGTAAAGATGCCATGAGAAGTGATGCGCCACCCATTGAATGACCGATGGCAACGAGTGGTTCGCCATTGTGTTGGGCAGATGACGCTCGGGCAGCGGCAAGTGCGTCTTGTCCATATTGGCGCCATTCAATTGTTGCTGGGTCGACGGTCTCGGCATCTCCATATCCGCGATGGTCGAACCCCATGACGTGGTGGCGAGTACTTAGTTCTGCAGCTAGCGGTTCCCAGCAATGAGCGTGAAAGCCGGTGGCATGAGACAACAGCACAGGGGAGCCTTCGCCCGCAAAGTCATGCAGTGCAATCTGCACACCATCAAGCGATGAAATGAGAGTTGCATCAGTGCAAGAAATGTCCTGCGTCATTTTGGCTCCCTTGGTAATCCGAGCAATCGTTCACCGATGATGTTGCGCTGAACCTGACTGCTCCCACCAGCGATTCGTCCACCAGGTGCAGCCAGCATGCCCATAGCATCGGCGCCGTCTAATAGCGCAGACGCACCAGATAAGTCACCGCGCAGCATGGCAACTCCGAACATCATTTCCGTTATTCCAAGTTTCATCAGCGACGATGCGGTCGATGCAATTGGACCTTGAGTTTGCGCCATTGCCTTGAATGCAGTTCCTTGTGACAGCAATGCCACTAAATGGTCACGTTGTGTGCGGTTCAGACCGTTCCCACGACCTAGCGATGCAATTTGATCAAGTCTGCGCTCAAGGCCGATGACACTTGCACCAATGTGGCCACGTTCGTTGGTGAGCACCGCCATCCCTACTCCCCAGCCACCGTGGAGCGGTCCGATCAGATGTTCCGCTGGAAGTTGAACGTCTGTGAAGAAGACTTCGTCAAATTCTGACTCTCCCGTCATTTGTCGAAGAGGACGTACTTCAATTCCCGGAAGAGTCATCGGAACAAGAAAGAAAGAAATTCCTTCATGTTTTGGCGAATCAAAATTTGTTCGCGCCATCAAGATTCCCCAATTGCTGCACCGTCCGCCACTGCACCACACTTTCTGCCCGTTAATGACGAAGTTGTCGCCATCGCGGTCAGCTCGAGTGGTGAGTGAGGCCAGGTCGCTTCCAGCACCTGGTTCGCTAAAGAGTTGACACCACACATTTTGGGCAGTGAGTGTGGCGCGAAGATGTTGTTGCTTTTGTGCGTCGGTGCCAAAGGCCATGACGGCGCCGCCAGCCAACACCAAACCCACCATATTGAGTAGCGGTGGAACGCCGGCTTTTGCACACTCTTCCACCCATGCGGCGTGGTGCGCAGGAGTGAGTCCTTGACCACCATGTTCGGTGGGCCAATGAATTCCCGCGAAGCCAGCACCAAATATTCTCTGCTGCCACGATGTAGCAACTTCAATGAGATCGGGCGGACAAATCGCACCGTAATCACGCGGTGCGTGCTGACGATTTTCTGTCAGCCACGCAGCCGCGCGTAAACGAAATGAGTCGACGGTTTCGATTGCCACTTACTTCATTGCGTTGAAGAACATCGCTGTTTCTTCAGGCAGGTTTGCTGGAATTTGGTAGCCGTCTGTATCGCGAATCTGTGCCCAGTTGTCGCGAACATCTTCAAGTGTGAGATCTGGTTTGTAGAAACCTTGGGTCTCGCCGATGAACACGCGTGCAACGCGTCCGCCGCCAACGGAGTAAATCTCTCCGGAGACATCGCAATCTTCGTGGGCAAGCCACGCAACAATTGGTGTGACGAGTGCTGGGTCAAGCTTGTCGCCAATTGCGCCCATCAAGTTTTCTGTCATTCGTGTCAGTGCAAGCGGTGCAATGGAGTTTGCCTTGATGTTGTACTTGGCACCTTCTGCAGCAAGCACTCGTGTGAAACCAACAAGCCCCATCTTGGCGGCGCCATAGTTTGCTTGACCAAAGTTGCCAAAGATTCCGGCCGCTGATGACGTGGAGATAATGCGGCCGTAGCCCTGCTCGCGCATACGAATCCATGCTGGGCGCGTGACATTGAACGCGCCCTTCAAGTGAACGTCGAAAACTGGGTCAACGAGATCTGGGGTCATGTTGTGGAATGTCTTGTCGCGCAAAATGCCGGCATTGTTAATGACAATGTCTACGCGGCCATATGCATCGATGGCTGTTTGGATGATTCCTTCGCCACCTTCTGGGGTGGACACACTGTCGTGGTTAGCAACGGCTTCGCCGCCCGCCGCACGAATTTCGTCGACCACCTTCTGTGCGGCACTTGAGTCTGCGCCAGAGCCGTCAACGGTGCCACCAAGGTCGTTCACAACAACCAATGCACCACGCTGCGCGAGAAAAAGTGCGTGCTGGCGACCAAGGCCACCGCCTGCTCCGGTAATTACCGCCACTTTTCCGTCGTATGTCAAATTGCTCATGTAGTTCACCGTAGTCCCGAGCGCATACTCTGACCACATGGACGAACTCTTGCCCGGCGCAGAAGACGCGCGGCGACAAGCTGTTCGTGCATGGATTGCCTCTCGCCCTGCACCGTCTGCTCGGGAACTTGCAGAGAGTGGCTATGTTGCGCCGCATTGGCCAACGCCCTATGGGTTGGGTGCCGACCCAATTCATCAACTGATCATTGATGATGAGTTGGCTCGTGCCGGTATCTCGAGACCATCGAACCAGATAGGTATTGGCTGGGCGGCTCCCACCATCATCTATGCGGGCACACAAGAGCAAAAGGATCGCTATGTGATGCCGGCGCTTGCGGCTGAAGAAATCTGGTGCCAGTTATTTAGTGAACCAGGCGCAGGAAGCGACCTTGCAAGTCTCTCTACTCGAGCGGTGCGCGATGGAGATGAGTGGGTTGTGAATGGGCAGAAGGTGTGGACCACTGGCGCTCATTATTCAAAGTTTGGAATTCTGATTGCGCGCACAGATCCGGATGTTCCAAAACACAAAGGAATCACATACTTCATTTGTCCGATGGATCTGCCTGGCATTGAAATTCGAACAATTAAAAACATTGCAGGGGCAGACAGTTTTAACGAAGTGTTCTTTTCCGATGTTCGAATTCCGCATGCGAACGTTGTGGGCGAAGTGAATGATGGTTGGCGACTCGCCAAAGTCACGCTTGGAAATGAGCGTGTGTCGTTGTCGACTGGTGGGGTGTTGTGGGGGAACGGCCCTACTGCGCTTGATGTCGTTGAAGAAGCAAAAAAGATTGGAGGACACTCCGCTGTCCTTCGTCAGCGCTTGGCTCAGATTTACATTGAGCACACTGTGTTGGAAATTATTCGCATGAGAACTCTCACCGCTCGTTTACGCGGAACTCAACCTGGCCCTGAAGCAAGTATTCGCAAAATCATGGCTGACGAACATGGTCAGCGGGTGATGTCGGTAGCGCGGGACATCATTGGTGCGGATGCTCTTGTGATTGGTCCCGATGACGCAATCGCTGGGAAACACATTCGGTCAAAGAGTTGGTACAGCGGTTTCATGTTCTCTCAAGCGCTCACGATTGGTGGTGGAACAACAGAAGTGCAGAAAAATATTCTTGGTGAACGAGTTCTTGGTCTTCCGTCGGAACCGAACCAAGAAAAGGGTTTATCGTGGGCGCAAACCCGGCGGGGAGGGTAACTATGTCTCTTCAATCAGAACGACTTGATGTGGATCTTCTTGATCCGTCGCTATATCAAAGCAATCCACACGATGTGTGGTCATGGATGCGAGCGAACGAACCTGTGTATCGAGATGAGAAGAACGGTTTGTGGGCAGTCACTCGCCACGCCGACGTCATGGATGTAGAGCGACGCTCCATGGTGTTTTCGTCATCAGGTGTATATCGGGCGGTGTTGTCTCCTGGTGAGAGCAACATGATTGCTCAAGATGACCCGCGACATCGTCAACAGCGCATGTTGGTGCAGCCACAACTCACACGTTCTGGGGTTGCTGAGCGCACACAAGAAATTCAAAAACTAGTAGCTGAACTGGTTGATGAGATTGTTGATAAAGGCGAGTTCGAAGTCATCGACATGATTGCTGGTCAATTGCCTGCAAGGTTGACGTCGCGACTCCTTGGTTTCCCTGAAGAGATGTGGCCGCACCTTAAGTCGTGGAGTGAGCGACTCATGCGCACAGACATGCGTGAGCGTGACCCAGAAGTGATGGAAGAGTTCATTGAAGCAAATCGAGAATTCATTACGGCGATGACACCCATCATTGGTGAAGTGGCGGCCTGTCCTCGTCATGACTTCATGTCCATCTGGACTCATGCTCGAATTGACGGAAAGCCATTGCCGCCGGAGTCAATCGTGCATGAAGTTGGTTTGTTTATTGCTGGTGGTGCAGAAACTACGCGCACGGCAATAAGTCACGGGTTGCGCGCCTTCTGTGATCATCCAGATCAGTGGGACGAACTTGGTGCGCATCCGGAACTTGCAGACTCTGCAGTGGAAGAGGTGTTGCGTTGGGTGACTCCACTCAACAACTTCTTTCGCATGGCGCTGACGGATGATCGCATTGGTGGCCAGCCGGTGTCGGCTGGTGACCGCATCATCATGTTGTACCCATCGGCGAATCGTGACGAGTCGGTGTTTGAGAATCCATTTGAGTTCTCTATCCGTCGTCACCCCAATCCGCATCTATCGTTTGGATTTGGAACTCACCTATGCATTGGTGCCAACTTGGCACGGCTTGTCTTGACAACAGTATTTGCGGAGTTATCTCGCCGAGTAACTCACTTAACCCCAGTCACTGAGCCAGATGTTGAAGCAAACATCTTTGCCCGCGCTGTGAAATCATTTACTCTCCGTGTGAGTCCCCGTTAGCGACTCATAATTGGACCGCAGCCCCGTTAGCCTGAGGGTGTATGCGCCGAATGAAAATCGTCTCTTCGCTAGTTGCTGCAGTGCTATTGCTCAGTGCCTGTTCTGACAGCTCCGATAGCAATGCTGTTGTCGTCACAGATCCACCAGATGGTCAGCAAATTGATCCCACGGTGGATGACTCGGAATCCAAAGCTGCAATACAGGCATGCACCGTCATGAAGCCAGTGACTGGACGCAAGGTTCGAATTGTTACAACGGTGGCTCCAATTACCAGCTTGGTCGCGAACATTGCCGGCGACGGCAACATTCAAATCAACGGAATCATTCCAGAGGGAACCAATTCTCATACGTATGAACCGCCCCCAAGTGCAGCTGCACAAGTGGAAGATGCAGATGTGGTGTTCGTTAATGGTCTTGGCCTAGAAGACCCCACAATTGATCTAGTTGCAAACGTCGCGCCGAATGCAATCGTGTGTGAAATTGGTACTGCGATACTGCCAAGAAACAATTGGCTGTTCGATTTTTCATTCCCCGAAGAGGGTGGAAAACCGAATCCACATATTTGGACAAACCCACCAATGGTTCTCAATATGATCACGGTCATACGTGATGTGTTGGTGGCGATTGACCCAGGCAACATGACTAAATACGACGACAATTACGTGAAGATGTCGCAGTTAATTAGTGGGCTAGACGCCGCGATGATTGAAGCATCCGCCACTGTTCCGGCGGCATCTCGTAAGTTGCTCACGTACCACGATGCGTACGCCTACTTTTCGGTTCACTTTAAATATCAAGTCATCGGCGCCATTCAGCCGCAGTCGTTTGAAGAACCGTCTCCGAAAGATATTGCTGATCTCATCAAGCAAGTGAAAGAGGAAGGCGTGAAGGCAATCTTTGGCAGCGAAGTGTTCCCATCGCCCGTGCTTGAGCAGATTGGCAAAGAAGCTGGTGTTCGTTACATCGACGTGTTGCGTGATGACGACCTGCTGGGCAAACCTGGAGAATCAGAACACTCATGGGCCGACCTGATGAAGTTCAACTACGTCACCATGGTGGAAGCTCTCGGTGGAGATGCCTCGGCGCTTGAGAAGTTCAACACCGCTTCTGGTATTCCAGATAAAGCGACTTACGCTCAGTGACCGCTGAGGTCTTAGTTGAATGCGCACACATCACGTGCGCGTACGACTCCACTGTTGCCGTACACGATGCGCACATCACCATCTATCGTCAAGACTTCTTGGGAATTGTTGGGCCATCTGGCTCTGGCAAAACCACTCTCCTGAAGGCGATTCTGGGTGCAGTGTTGCCATTGGATGGTCATGTCACGAAAAAACCTGGACTTCGAATGGGTTATGTGCCACAGGTAGAGAGCGTGGACTGGAATTTTCCAGTAACCGTTCTCGAAGTGGTTGCGATGACGCGCACCGCTGGAAAGTTGTTTCCGCGAATTACTCCTGACGAGCGTTCTGCGGCCCTGCATGTTCTTGAACGGTTGGGGCTGGGTGGCTTAGAGAATCGCCATATTCGCGAATTATCAGGCGGCCAGCAACAACGTGTCTTTGTGGCACGAGCTTTGTTTCACCAACCTGAACTGCTTGTTCTTGATGAACCAACATCCGGTGTGGATGTTCGCACTCGACACGAAGTGTTGCATTTGTTGGCTGATCTGCACGACGAGGGAATGTCCATTGTCCTCACTACACACGATCTCAATGGCCTCGCTGCTCACTTACCTCGCGTGGTGTGCATGAATACCCATGTCGTCGCCGATGGTCCGCCAGTCGAGGTGTTGAATTCTGATGTGTTGGAAAAGACCTATGGCGCTCCCATGGATGTCCTTATTCATGGCGGGATGCCCGTGGTGTTAGAGCAGGGCAGCAGCGAAGTGGCTCGAAGGCTGGGAGGACAGTCGTGATTGTCTCCGCGGGCCTCTTAGAGCCATTTGAATATCAGTTCTTTAACAACGGATTACTCGTTGCCACCATTGCTGGAGCACTCTGCGGTCTTCTTGGAGTTTTTGTTGTGCTACGAGGAATGTCGTATATAGGGCATGGCTTGTCTCATGCTGTATTCGGCGGTGCAGCAGCCTCGGCCGTGATGGGTATCAACTATTTCGTTGGTGCAGGAATTTGGGGTGTCGCATCGGGCGTCATCATTGGGCGCATCGCGCGCCGTCGACTGATTGGCGCCGATGCGGCAATTGGCGTTGTAACTACTGCATCGTTTGCACTTGGTTTGGCACTTCTCAATAGATATGGACAAGCAAAGAAGAGCATTGAAGCGGTGCTGTTCGGGTCTGTATTGGGCGTAGAAACTGCCGACATCGTCGCGGTCTCTGTTGTGGCAATTGGAACCGCAATTGTCATTTTTGCGTTGTATCGACATTTTCTGTTTGCAACATTTGACCCTGAAGTTGCCCAGACGTCTGGTGTTCGAGTGGCAATGATTGAAGCGCTTTTGATGGGGATGCTGTCCCTCACCATTCTGGTGACCATGCGTGTCATTGGAACATTGCTTATTTCGGCACTCTTGGTGATTCCAGCATCGGTGGCCCGCATGACAACAAATTCATTTGCACGAATGTTGTGGGTGTCGCCAGCAGTTGGAGCATTCTCGGCCGCAACGGGAATGTATTTGTCTTACCACCTGGATACTTCTGCAAGCGCCACCATCATCTTGGTGGGAACGGTGTTGTTCATTGGTGTGTACGCATTCACAGGGCTTCGCGGGCGTTCACGAATCGCACATTTGCACCACGTATAGCTAGGTGTCAGATCGCAAATTCCACTCAACACCATCTGCGGTGTCACGAACTTCAATTCCAATGTTGACGAACGCGTCTCGCAAGATGTCTGACAAGTCATAGCGCTTCTCGGCACGAACAGTAGCTCGAACCTGAAGCATTGCTTCGACATACGGCGCCACCACATCGCGAGGGTTCTTCACGCCACTCACGGCGGCATCACCTAAGCGAGAAATCATTGAACGCAGAGCTTCTCGTGCGCGGTCCATGATGTCGCCTTGCAAGGTATCTGCTGACCATTCATGCATCGCTTGCTCTAGGGCAAGACATGCGCGAACTGCTGTGTCTGCATCGCGGTTCTCGATGGCGTCCGAAAACTCTTCTTGTCGAACACGAAGTTCGTCAGCCAAACTTCCAGGTTCATTTCCTGTTGATTCGTTTTGTGCGGTTGTTTGTAATTCTGTCGCTGAGATTGCAGAGTCAGCAGTTGAAGTATTACCGGTGGTGAGTGCTGACCATGGATTCTGAAATGTGGCAAGTGGAATCGCCGAACCAGATGGAAACACATGCGACGTTCCACGCAAACGAATGGTGACAGTTCCGTTACCCACTACCGTTGCCGATTGCGCGTCAATATCTATAACGAGACCGGTGTGTTCATCGACTCCCAGAACCCATGTGTCGTCATCAAGCATGGTTTCAAACAACTCAAGACGTGTCTCGCCGAGATAACAGAATCTAGTGTCGTGATTGCCACCTTCAGCATTGTCGTAGTGGGGGATAACTGCAACATTCATCCCAAGAGATGACAAAATGTCCAAGCCATCCAATAGTTCAACGTTTTGGCCCACTTTGTAAATCTCGTACACCGGCACTGTTGCCTTACCAAGAGTGAGTGCTGCAGCGGATGCAAAGGTGACAATTCCGCCTGTTGCAATCTTTTCTGTCAACAAACGTGCAATTGGAGATCCGTTCCATTGACGAAGTGCATAAGTAGGGGAACCTGGTCCGGCGAAAACGTAATGAGAATCCGCAACGGCGCGTAGTCCGCGTTCTATTGCCACAGGGTCTGCTGGAAGGTGCGTGTCGGTGAGTCGGACTAGTCCGGCAACAGTGATGTCTACGTTGACCGAAGTTTTGAAATATTCAACAGCGCGTCGTGCGAGTTCTGGAGCGTTCTCTTGGAATCCATACGGCGTGTCTAGGAGAACTGCTTTGGCTGGAGATGGAAGCTTTGATGTGAGATTTCTATGGGTGGACACCATGGTTGGTGCGGTTTCACCAGAACCCATGATGGTGAGAATACGGGGAAGTGTCATGAGAAAAATCCTGTGCTAATTGCATCGTCAATAACGGAAGCGAACCGATCGGGAAATTGCGCGTGAAGATCGTGATCGGCTGGTTCAAACCATTCTGCACGGCCTCGCCGGAGTGTTGTCACCGCATGTGCAATCTGTTGACGCTTGGAATCAGAATGCGCGTCTTTGCCCTTTGCTGCCGGCGTGAAAAGAACTGGAATGTCAATGTGTTCCCATAACAACGACGGTGAGTGTTGCCATAGGCCATGCAGAACCGTGAGGTGGCGTTCAAGTGTGAGCCACGGGCGAATGGTTCCGTCGGGGAGGTGTTCCATGTTGTACATCTGTCCGTCAATGGCTTCTTCGCTCCAGTCTGGGTGAGCAGCTCGGATGTATGAGCGCAATCGTTCATACTTCATGCCGGAAAGTGCCGGCGGGCTAAGAGTTCGTGCGCATTCATCCCATTCTGGAAATGCTTGTGCCAATTCGATGGTGCCTCCATCGACGGCCACCACTCCTCGAAGTTGCTGCCCCAGTTGATGCGCACATTGAACGACGATATTTCCGCCCCACGATTGGCCCACAAGGATTGGCTTGTGTGAATCATTTGTGTAACCAGGAAGTGCGGCAAGAACATCACCGATGTCGTGTGCAATGTCCGTCATCCCATAACCGGAATCGGGTTTGTCGCTAAGACCATGGCCACGCAGGTCGACAGCAACGACGGCGTGTCCCATTTGAGTCAGGATGCGGGCTGGGCCATCCCACAGTCGGGCGTTTGATGCGAGTCCGTGAACGAGAAGAAGTGGAACCCCTGGCGAATTTGCCACGGTGGACCACGTAAGAATTCTTACGTTCACGCCGTCTCGAAGGGCGACAGTGCTTGATTCGGGTACTGGGCTCACGTCTTCAGTGTCGCACCGTTCTAGTCATTTGGCACCACGAATCGCTCGGCGATGACACCGAGTAATAGGGTCAAGCCCAGGCAAACAAAGGGGATGTCATGAAGTTGTCAATGGGACTTGGTTATTCCGGTGGGTTCAAAGAAGCGGTGAATCGCGTTGTTGAGTTAGAGAAGGCCGGTCTTGACCAGGTGTGGATTGCCGAGGCATACAGCTTCGACGCAATTTCACAGGTTGGGTATATCGCTGCAAAGACCAATCGCATTGAAATTGGAACGGGCATTGTCAACGTGTACACCCGCACAGCGGCGCTGATGGCAATGACGGCAGCGGGCTGTGATTATGTCAGCGACGGTCGCTTCATCCTTGGCCTTGGTGCCTCAGGCCCGCAAGTCATTGAAGGATTCCACGGCGTTCCATACGAAAAGCCAATGCAACGCATCAAGGAATACATCGAAGTGTGTCGCAATGTGTGGGCGCGCGAAGCGCCTCTGCAATACGACGGCAAGACAGTGCAAGTTCCGCTTCCTGCTGGTCAAGGAACTGGTCTTGGTAAGCCATTGAAGATCATCAACCATCCAGTGCGCAAAGACATCCCCATTTGGTGGGCTTCCTTGAAGGACAAGAGCGTTGAAGCCACTGCAGAATTGGCAGACGGTTGGTTGCCCATCATGTTCTACCCAGAGCGTTATCACAATGTGTGGGGCGATCAATTGAAGGCTGGATTAGCAAAGCGTGACCCGGGTCGTCCACGTCTCGACATTTCTGCAGGCGGCATGCTGGCAATTGATGATTCATTGACTGGTGAAGCACAAACAAAGATTCTCGATATGGCACGCCCCAACATGGCGTTGTACGTCGGAGGAATGGGTGCACGCGGCAAGAACTTCTACAACGATGTGTGCCGCGACTACGGCTTTGAAAAAGAGGCAGTAGAAATTCAAGACCTGTACTTGGATGGCAAGAAAGATGAAGCCGCCGCCGCAATTCCTGGCGAATGGATTATGAATGCCAACCTCGTGGGAAGCACTGGCTTTATTAAAGATCGCATTGCTGCATACAAAGAAGCAGGCGTCACCGTTTTGTCAGTGAACCCCGTTGGCCCAGACCCAGTTGGCCAAATTGAGAAGCTTCGCGCCATCGTCGACGCCTGATGACGGACATGCTCACAATTAATCGAGTTGTGCCCGGGTGGGAACCCGTTCGGGATGCATTCATTGAAGGATTCAACAAAGGCGAAGAACACGGCGCACAAGTAGCGGTGTATCACCACGGCCGATGTGTTGTTGATTTAGTTGGTGGTTGGAAAGACAAAGACCACACTGAGCCTTACGGTGAAGATGCGTTACAGGTTGTCTTCTCAACGACAAAGGGGATCACGTCGCTGGCTGTTGCGATGTGTGTCGAACAAGGCTTGCTGTCGTATTCCGAAAAGGTCGCAACGTACTGGCCAGAGTTCGCTGCGCACGGCAAAGGTGACATCACTGTTGCGCAGTTGTTGTCGCACCGTGCAGGTCTGTACACAGTCGATGGCCCCATCGCATTAGAAGAAGCATTGCATTGGGACACCGTTACTCGTCGGTTGGCCAATACGGCTCCCCGTTTTGAGGTTGATTCAACGCACGGATACCACGCCATCACATTCGGTTGGCTTGCTGGCGAATTAGTGCGCAGGGTCACGGGCAAGAGTCTCGGCACCTTTGTACGCGACCACATCACCATGCCACTTGGTGCTGAATTCCACATCGGATTACCCGAAGAATTGGAACACCGAGTGGCGCGCTTGTTGGCGCATCCATTGCCAAAGTTTCCACCGGAAATCGCCCGCATCATGATGGAGCGCAGTGCGCCTGGCACCAAAGGTGCTGAAGCACTTAGCTTGAACGGCGCGTTTGGTCAAGGTGCGTTCAACAAGCCCGAAGTTCATCGCGCGGAGATTCCTGGCGCGAATGGCATTGGTAATGCGCGGGCGCTGGCGCGAATCTATGCGGCCACTGTTGGTGAAGTGGATGGTGTTCGATTAATTGGAGAGGACATTCGCCGAATTGCAACCACTAGCAATACGCCAATTGGCGAGATGGACGTTGTTCTGATTTCAGCAACAGATTTCGCCATGGGGTTCATGCTTCATTGTGAACGCTCGTTGTTCTCGGGACCTCAGGCATTTGGTCACAATGGAGCAGGTGGTTCAGTGTCATTCGCTGACCCACAACGCAACATGGGCTTCTCATACGTGATGAACACCATGATGACCGTGTACGACGAAGACCCACGTCGCTCGCGCCTTGTTGGAGCCGCTACGGCGTGCGCAGACTCTGTCTGATTTTTGCTGTTGCAATCAAATAGGTAGTGGACGCACAAGCTGCTGCGGTTGCAAAAACAATGATTGCTGTTCTCACGCCAAAGATTTCCGATGTGATGCCGGCCAGAATGCTGGTCACACCAATCATCATGTTCACCAAGGCCATATCGCCAGCAAGAACGCGACCTCTCACGTGGTCGGGAGACTGAATCTGTAATCCAAGCGTTGACAGCGTCCACTGTGCGCCGCCGCTGAGATGGGCAAGCGCCACAAAGATGGCGGCAATGCCTAGTGCGGGGCTAATGGCAGCGCAGAAATAACACACGCTGAACAGAAGACCTGCAACGCCGCAGACGCGCAGAAGTTTCGACATATCCCGGCCCGCAATTCTTGCGCCAATGATGGGGCCCAGGCCAGAGCCCACACCACGAACGCCAATCAACAGTCCTCGCCCAGAGTCCCCAACGTTGAAGACATTGCTGGCAAGCACCGCCAATTGACTCACTATTCCTGCGCCAACAGCAAACGTCATCTTTGAACACAGCAGCGCAAGAATGATTTTGTCTTGCTTAGCAACGTGAACAGCTTCTTTCATATCTGCGAGCGGACGCGCGCGGCGCGAAGTGGCTGATGGTGCTGCGTGATTTTGCATTGGCTTCTTGACGCCTGCAAACAACAATGCTGCAATAACAAATGACACGATGTCTGCTGCAAACGCCGCGTCTCTTCCGAAGACACTTGCAAAAACTCCACCAAGCGCTGCGCCAACGGCCAACATGATTCCCCACGTGCTGCCAAAGAGGGCGTTTGCTTTACGAAGGTCGTCTTCGTTATCGGTGAGATTAGGGATAGCTGCGCCCGTTGCTGGACTCACAAATGCAGCGAGTCCTGCAATAGAGCACTGCGCAATGAACAAAATCCAAATTCCGACGAGTGAATGAAACAGCATCAACCCCGCTGACGCAGCCTGCAAGACCGACACCACAGTGAGAATCTTCTTGCGATCAAAGCGATCAGCAAATGAACCCGCAATGGGGGACATGAAGAGTCCCGGAATAGTCATTGAGACCAACACCAGTGACACGAGAAAACGTGAATCGGTGGTGTCTTCGACAAGACCAGCCATAGCGACGAACGTGAACCAGTCGCCGAGAAATGACACCACTTGCGCGCCAAAGACAAGCCGAATGTCGCGATTGCGACGGAGAAGAGAAAACATGAGACCTAGAGACTAGGTCCCATCTGTGTTGGTTTTAACTATGTTCAGCGAAGTGAATCGAGTCGTTCAAGAACTTCGCGTGCTTGGGTCATGATTTCGTCCACCACTTGACGCGCAGGCTTGATTTCATCAATTGCCCCAACGGCCTGTCCGATAGCCATAAATGCTTTGTTGGTGTCGAGAACAACTTCTGGTCCAACGCCCAAATGATGGATTCCTGCTTGGATGGTGGCAATTGCTTGACCAGGGAATCCTTGTAATTCTTCTGGATGTTCCTCGAAGTGCTGGGTCCATTCAGTGCGGGCAACGCGACATGTCTTGCCGGTGTAGGCCTTACTGATCACGGTGTCGTCCTCGGCCATCCCGAGCATCTTTTCCTTGTAGCCACGCCCCGTGTGTGCTTCGTGGGTCGCGATGAATTTGGTGCCGATCC
>JBMTEX010000039.1:0-18881 GCA_049433485.1 Ilumatobacteraceae bacterium
TCTTAGCGGGAGCCGCCTTCTTTGCAGGCGCAACCTTCTTCGCTGGAGTCTTCTTAGCGGGAGCGGCCTTCTTTGCAGACGCAACCTTCTTCGCTGGAGTCTTCTTAGCGGAAGCAACCTTCTTTGCAGACGCAACCTTCTTCGCTGGAGTCTTCTTAGCAGGAGCGGCCTTCTTTGCAGGAGCCTTCTTCTTTGCTACTGGCTTCTTTGCTACTGGTTTTTTCTTGCTGGCCATCATGAACTCACTTTCAAGGGGATCGCCCCGTGTTGCCCCGAGAGGTTACGAGGTGAAAGGGGCTAACTCAACGACTGACTGCCACAGAGACACCAATGGATGTCCCTTCGATAGCAATATCGCGCGCGAGAGACGAGTCCCAGACCACATGCGTTGCCAGTGTTTCACCAGAAATTAAGCCCACATGGGGTTCAATCTGCTGTTGAACGTCTGGATCTGCCCCAATTGTGAGCACGATTCGATCCGACACATTGAGGTCTGCAGAACGACGGGCCTGTTGCACTGCCCGAACCACATCGCGCGCAAGACCCTCTGCTGCAAGTTCTGGAGTGACATCGGTATTGAGAAGAACCACGCCTGCACCGTTGGACAACGAAGCACTTGCTGTGCCCTCAGTGGTGACGAGCTTCAACGCATATTCACCGGGCTGTAGTTCCTCGCCTGCAACAACGATGACATCGCCACGCTGTTCCCAGTCACCCTTTTTGACCGCACCAATCACTTTTTGAGTGTTCTTACCAAGTCGAGGCCCAACAACCGACGGAACGACTTGAAGTTCATACGATGCAACTGCTGCAACGTCGGTGGTCAACATGACGTCTCGAATATTGACTTCATCACGAACAATGTCAAGGAAGTCCGTCAGGCTCGCAGATAATTCAGATGCCACCGTCAATGATTGAAGAGGCAATCGCACGCGTCGACCATGTGCTTTACGAACAGACAATGCAGAAGAGCACACATCGCGAACCAAGTCCATAGACGCCACCAATGTTGCGTCGCGTGGCAAACCATCTGCGGTAGGCCAATCAGCAAGATGCACACTGCTACCAGCGTTTAGACCTTGGCTGATTTCATCAGAGATCATGGGCAACAACGGAGCAGAAATCTTGGTGAGGTAGTCGAGCACAGTGTGCAAGGTGTCGATGGCATCTTGTTCGCCAGCCCAGAAACGGTCACGGCTACGGCGGATGTACCAATTTGTCAAGACGTCAAGGAAATTGCGAATGGTGCCACACGCTGCGAACAAGTCGTAGGTGTCCATGGATGACGTCACACTGTCGATGGTGTCGGCCAATTTCGCCAATACGTATCGGTCAAGCACGTTTGTAGAGTCCGTTCGCACCGTGCCAGATTTATTTTCAGCATTGGCGTACAACGACAAGAAGTAATACGAGTTCCACATGGGCAACAGCACTTGACGCACCGTGTCGCGCATTCCCACTTCTGTGACAGAGAAATCTCCTCCGCGCAAAATGGGCGATGACAATAGGTACCAACGCATCGCGTCTGCGCCATGGGAATCGAAAACCGCCATTGGGTCTGGATAGTTTCGAAGACTCTTCGACATTTTTGCGCCGTCGTCACCGAGAACAATTCCATGACTGACGCAGGATGCGAAAGATGGACGGTCAAATAATGCGGTTGCGAGCACATGCAATGTGTAGAACCAGCCGCGTGTTTGGCCGATGTATTCAACAATGAAGTCGCCTGGATAATGGCTCTCAAACCATTCACGATTCTCGAATGGATAATGCACTTGAGCAAACGGCATAGAACCGCTCTCAAACCAACAATCCAATACTTCAGGAACGCGACGCATCATAGATGTGCCTGTTGGGTCATCTGGGTTGGGACGCACAAGGTTGTCAATACCTGGACGATGCAAATCAGTGACCGGCACACCAAAATCTTTTTCGAGCTCTTCTAATGAGCCGTAGACATCGATACGTGGATAACGCGGATCGTCGCTCTTCCACACGGGAATCGGCGAGCCCCAGAATCGATTACGACTGATGGCCCAGTCGCGAGCGTTAGCCAACCACTTACCGAAAGTTCCGTCTTTGATGTGTTCAGGAGTCCAATTAATGCTTTGGTTCAACTCCACCATGCGATCTTTGAATTGGGTCACGCGCACAAACCACGACGACACAGCGCGGTACACCAATGGTTCGGCACAGCGCCAACAGTGTGGGTAACTGTGGTTGTACGTGTCATGTCTGATGACAACGCCCATTTCCTTCAGCGACTTAATGACATCTGTATTGGCTTCAAAAACATGTCGACCTGCCCATGGCGACACTTCAGCGGTGTATTGCCCGTGTTCATCCATGGGGCAAATGGTGGGAATCCCTGCGGCGTTACATTCGTTTTGGTCGTCCTCACCAAATCCTGGCGCCATGTGCACCACACCAGTTCCATCTTCCGTCGTGACGAAATCAGCCGCGAGAACAACAAATGCGTTTTCCGTATCTGCAAAGAACGGAAACAACGGTTGATAACGACGTCCAACTAGTTCCGAGCCTTTGATGGTGCGAACAACTGTTGCTCCCTCAAATTCTTTCTCGTATGCACCCGTACGGGCCTCGGCCATGATGTATTCGCGCCCATCTGAATGTTGAAGAACGGCGTAATCAACATCTGGCCCTACTGCCAGCGCAAGGTTTGATGGAAGAGTCCACGGCGTTGTTGTCCATGCGAGAATCCGCTCCCCTGTCTCCAATTCAAATGCCACGGTGAGTGCAGGGTCTTGACGATCCCGATACACGTCATCCATTCGTGTCTCTGTGTTTGACAGCGGTGTCTCGCAGCGCCAGCAATATGCCAACACTCTAAAACCTTCATAGATGAGACCTTTGTCCCACAACGTACGAAAAGCCCACATCACACTTTCCATGTAGGGCGTGTCCAGCGTTTTGTAATCGTTGCTGAAATCCACCCAACGTGCTTGACGTGTGACGTATCGCTGCCATTCGTCGGTGTATCGAAGAACACTGGTGCGGCATGCGTCATTGAATTTGTCGATACCAAACGCGGCGATTGCCGGGTGGCCTGCAATGCCGAGCTCTTTCTCTGCTTCTACTTCTGCTGGAAGTCCGTGACAATCCCATCCAAATCGACGCTCCACGCGACGACCGCGCATTGTTTGATAACGCGGAACGGCATCTTTCACGAAGCCTGTGAGCAGGTGACCATAGTGAGGTAAACCGTTCGCGAACGGTGGTCCGTCATAGAACACGAACTCGTTGTTGCCGTCGGCCCCAGGTTCACGTGCTGCAATGCTTCGAGCAAATGTGTCTTCCTTCTGCCAACGGGCTAAGACCCCTTCTTCAATGCGGGGAAAGTTGGGCTGGGGTTCAACCTGCGGATACGTCACGTATCAAGGTTAGGCGCAATAACTAGCAGCACCACGTGACTGGCGCGATGCGCTCTATAAGAGGATGGACGACAGCACCTGAATGCCGATGATGACAACAAGTGGCGATAAATCAAGACCGCCCATGGGTGGCAGAACTCGACGAATTGGGGCTAACACTGGTTCGGTGATGCGATACAGAAATTGCACGAGCGCGGCCAATGGTGATGACGGACTAATGGGAAAGAACGACAAGATGGCGCGCGCAAAGATTGCAAGCGAAAACAGATTAAGAAGGGAGAGAACTAGCGGCATGATGGTTGCTTAGTAGTGCGGCTGATCGAAGCTGACAGCAGGCTTTAACAGATAAACGCCACTACCAACTTTTTCCATAGTTCCGCTGAGTGCGTAACACATACCACTTGCGAAGTCGATGACACGACGAGCCATTTCTCGATCTGCGCCTTCAAGGTTCACAATGACGGGGACACCATCTTTGAAGTGGTCGGCTATTGCCTGTGCTTCGTTGAAACTGCGAGGGCGAATGGTGACAGTGTCGCCAGCGGCTGGAACGGCACGAACTGTTGGCGCAGTGCGTGGCGCACCAACGGGGCGCACTTGCAAACCTGAATCGTCTGGGCGGCGTGCAGCACCAGTGTCGTCAACACGCGTTGGACGTGGAGCAGGACGCTGTGTTTCAGATGAATACTCGGGTTCGTAACCGCGACGTGCAAGTGGCTCGGACTGAGGAGCTGGTCGAGGCGCACGCGTGGGGCGCTCGTATTCCATCGACATGTCGTAGTCGTCATAGGCCTCGTCATTACTGAGACCGAGGTAATCCATTGCGCGACGGAAAAATGACATGCCTTCAGGCTAATCCGTTTTTATCGCTAGATGTGGGAGTTATCGCGCAAGGCTCTCACGTGCGCCAAAGAGCAAGCTTCCAACACGAATCATGGTGGAGCCACACTCCAACCCAATCTTGTAATCCCCAGACATCCCCATGGAACATTCGGCGAGGTGATGATCGTCTGCGAGGGAACGCAGCATGGTGAATGATTGGCGAATCTCGCTTGAGGTACCTCCGGTGGGGCCAAGAGTCATCAGCCCAGAAACAGCCAATCCAGCATTCTCTGCCAGGGCTCGAAGTCGATCGAGGTCCGACGGCTCCACTCCCGACTTCGACGCCTCGCCAGTGGAGTTCACCTGCAACAAGATGTGCGCCCCTGGAGCCCGCTTGGCGATTTCATAAACAACGGAATCGCGATCGACCCCTTGCCATAACGCCACGTACGGCGCAAGCACCTTCACTTTGTTCGACTGAATGGCCCCAATAAAGTGCACCGGCAATGGTGAGGGCATGACTTGAATCTTGTCAAGCAACTCTTGCGCATAATTCTCACCAATGCCATCACACCCCGCATCACGTGCAGCACTCCAGGCGTCTGTGGAGAATGTTTTCGTTACTGCAATGACAGCAACAGAATGACTCGCTAACCGAGAAATGTCATCACGAATACCTGCAACTCGTGATGCGACCACATGAGGGTCGATCACAACATTGCTCTATTTCAAGAATGATGGGACGTCGAAGTCGTCATCATCATCTGACAATGGGTCAGCGTCAGAGAAAATGTCGCGCACATTGCTGCTGGAAGGACGCGACTCAGTGGGACGCGACGCTGAACGTGTAGCAAACGACGATGAATTTGCGGCGCCGGTGTCCCAACGCTCAAAGCCGGCAGCGATGACAGTGACCTTGATTTCGTCGCCCATCTCGTCGTCGATGACGGTACCGAAGATGATGTTTGCATCTTGGTGAGCAACTGCGTGGACTTCGTCTGCAGCTGCGTTGACTTCGAAAAGACCCATGCTGGATGGACCAGTGATGTTCAACAGCACACCACGTGCACCATCGATGGCTGCTTCCAACATCGGGCTAGAAATCGCGTCTTTTGCTGCTGTTACCGCGCGATTATCGCCGCTGGCAACACCAATACCCATGAGTGCCGAGCCTGCGTTGGTGAGAATCATCTTGACGTCAGCAAAGTCTGTGTTGATGAGACCTGGCGTGGTGATCAGGGTGGTGATACCTGCAACACCCTGCAACAGAATTTCGTCGGCCATCTTGAAGGCATTGATGAGCGATGTCTTGTCATTAGCAACCGAGAGCAAACGGTCGTTAGGAATGACAATCAACGTGTCTACTTTTTCTTTAAGGCGCTGAATTCCATTGTCGGCCTGTACTGAACGACGGCGACCTTCAAATGCAAACGGACGTGTGACAACGCCAATAGTGAGTGCGCCAAGAGATTTCGAAATCTCTGCAACCACAGGTGCTGCACCAGTACCGGTACCGCCACCTTCGCCTGCCGTGATGAACACCATGTCAGAGCCGCTGATGAGCTCTTCAATTTCTGCACGGTGCGCTTCTGCGGCTGCCTTGCCGACTTCGGGGTCTGATCCAGCACCGAGTCCGCGTGTGAGTTCACGACCGATGTCTAACTTCACGTCGGCATCGCTCATTAGTAGAGCTTGAGCGTCAGTGTTAATTGCAACGAACTCCACGCCGCGAAGACCGGCATCGATCATGCGATTCACTGCGTTGACGCCACCGCCACCAACGCCAATGACCTTGATAACTGCGAGATAGTTCTGTGGTGCTCCGGCCATGAGCCATTTCCTCCGAAGAAACGTCCGATACGGACTTTGTTTCTCAATGTTTCCACACATTGAGATCAATTTGGTGCAATACAGCCTCTGTGAGCCGTATTTCTCCCCTATCGAAGCTGAACCGTGGGCTCTCCAGTGGATACATCAACCACGGCGAGGGTGGCCGGGTCTTGGCGGCGGAACAACACCACCACCGCAATCAATTTGTCTTGAAGCCCGGTAGGAGGCCCAAATCGCACGATGGTGCCCGTCTTCAAAATCATCGCTAACTCGCCACCGCCAGACAGCTCCAACGCCTTCACCTTTGACCTGATTTCAGCAGGAAGAGCCAACACCAATTGGGCTGCTGCTCGATACACGCCATCTGCAATTGCCCCCGCATCTAGCGATGGACCAGTGCCAATCACGCGCAAATACTTTGTTGGCCAGCCATCAAGAACCGCCACCACATGACCGCGATCATCAATGACGCGCGCCTTCTCATCGTCGCCGACATACCACACCACTGGATTGCGTTCGGCAACTTCCACCAATGCCTTGCCAGGGAAATCTGTCGTGATACGCACCTCTGCCACCCACGGATCTTCCAACAACTGCTCTCGTGCTTTTGCTGTATCAACGGTGAAAACAGATGCCCCCGTCATGGACTCCGTCACCATCTTCACCGTGTCCGGACTCGTGTACACCACTCCTTCAAATGTGACACGCCGAATCGCAAAGAGTGGCGAGGCGAGAATTCCCGCCACCACCACAATGAGGGCTACCGCGACTCCAGCAAGCTTGAACCACTTCACCCGACGCAAGCGTTCGCGTCGTTGATGCCGCCGGCGACGCTCTTCGAATGTGGGATCGGGCGTGTCGTTATCAACGATGACCACTCGATCCATCTCGTCTGCATCAATAACAACCGTGGAGCCGTCGTCTGAGAATTCAACGACGTCTCCCCCATGACGCGACAATCCAATCAACGGGTCTGGAGGTGCAGGCGTGAGATCGCTGACGTCGTCCTCAAAGTCGCCTGCAATCACCACCACGTTGTCCGGCGTTAGATCGGAAACGTCTACCGATTCCGTTCGGTTCGTGAGTGGAACAACATTTGTTGTTCCGGAGGCATCGTGGGACGGCGGAGTTGGATCAACCAGATCGGGCTCAGGTGCAGACGTTGGTTTTTCGCCAAACAGAATTGACAATTCGTCGAGTACTTCTTTGCTGACTTCAGTGACCGACAATTCATCGGGGTCTCCAATGGGTGTGTTGTCTTTGTCAGCCATCGAGTTCCCCTAACAGCGTGCACAATCGTTGCCGCGCAGCACTATTGGTGTCGTCATTGTGCTGTTGATCTGAAAAACGAGAGGACACACCAACATCGAAACCAACGAGTCGCACTTCACTACGAAGAACAATTCCACATTGGTCTCGGACCACATCTTGCACATGTGACATCACGGCAACAACATCAGCTGCTGTGGCGCCGTCGCTTGCCTGAATAAAGTTGGCGTGCTTTTCAGAGATCTGCGCGCCACCGTGAGTGAAGCCGCGTAGTCCGCACTGATCAATTAACGAACCAGCACTTCCCTCGTTGGGAGCCGGATTCACGAAGACCGACCCCGCATTTCGGCCGCCTGGTTGATGATTACGGCGCCATGAAACAATCTCATCTAATGCACGAGCACCCTCTTCGGGCAAGATGTCATGTACTGCGAAAGTTGCGGCCGTCACCACGTGATGAGGAGAGAGTGCCGAGCCGCGGAAATGGAGACCGAGATCGCTGGCAGACACCATGTGTTGCTCACCAGAGCGAAGTGACACAACTTCTGCAGCAAGAAGCGAATCCGCCATATCGGCACCGTGTCCTCCGGCGTTCATCCGAACAGCACCACCTACAGTTCCTGGAATACCAACGCACCACTCCAGACCGCCAAGTCCTTGTTGCACAGTTCGTCGCGCCAAAACAGGCATCAGCATTGAGGCTGCTACACGAACACCAGTAGCAACGCGCTCAATATTCTTCGACTCCTCTGACGAGCCGACAATGACAACCACGCCATGAAATCCTGTGTCGGCAATCAACGTATTGCTACCCCGCCCCAAGACCACCACGTCCACCTCAGGATGCTCTCTCAGGGTGGTGGCAACTGCAATGACGTCGGCGTTCGACCGAACCGTCACTGCTACGTCGGCCACTCCGCCAACGCCGTACGTGGTGAGCAACGCAAGAGGTTTCTGCACTTCTACGTGCACTCCGCCTTCAGCCAATTTCTGCACGACAACATCGCGTGAGTAAGTGGTCATATCGCCGACCTCATCAGGTCGTCGGGGAAAGTTTCAATGTCGCCACACCCCATCGACACACACACATCGCCATCCGAGATAGACGAGGCAACTACCGCGACAATGTCATCACGTTGCGGAGCCCACACCACGTGAGCATCTGGATGATGTGCACGCACAGCCGAGACCACCATCTCGCCCGTGACACCTTCTATGCGTTCTGTGCCAGATGCATACACATCCGTGATGACCACGAGGTCTGCACGAGTAAAGCAATCGGCGTAAGAGTTCGCCATTGCAGCAATGCGATGAAATCTGTTCGGCTGAAATACTGCTATGACACGTCCTGTTGCCTGTGGGTGAGACGACGCCGCTTGCAGAGCTGCCTCAATTTCTGCAGGTAAGTGTGCATAGTCATCTACAAGTAGTCCACCGTTGAACGAACCGCGCACGGTAAAACGACGACGCACCCCACGGAATGTGGCCGCCGCCTTGCACGCATCATGAAATGACACTCCGCATGACAATGCCATCGCAATGGCAGCAACACAATTCATGGCGTTGTGCTCACCCAACAATGGCAACGACACATTGCATACATCTGCAGCATGTGATAGCGCAACATGAAGACTGCCGTTTGTCGAACTCAACTCGGTAATACGCAACATCGCATTTGCGGAATGACCAAACGTCGTGACGTTTCCTCGCTGCAGTGCTGCCTCCACTATTGGGCGCGAGCCATCATCGTCCGCGTTCACCACCACATGTCCTGAAGTGCGGTGGATTGCATCTATAAAACACTGCTGGACAGCCTCAAACGATCCGAAGTAGTCGAGATGATCGACGTCGACATTTGTGATGATGAGATGCGACAGCGGTAACACATCAAGAGTTCCATCGCTCTCGTCGGACTCCAGTACGAACAGTTGCGATGTTCCCACACGCGCGCCAACTGTCAGACCTGGAACATCGGCTCCGATGATGCATGACGGATCACGCCCGGTCTCCACAAGTATGTGAGTGAGCAACGCAGACGTTGTGGTCTTGCCATGAGTGCCCGCCACACCAATGGCTTGTGATGCAGCACAGAGTGAAGCCAAGATTCCCGAGCGATGTCGTAGCGCAATACCGTGAGACGATGCCGCAGTTATTTCGACGTTTGTGTGCGGTATGGCCGTGGAATACGTGACGACATCTGCGCCATCAATGAGAGAGGCACGATGTCCAATGGTGACGTCGACACCTGCAGCGATGAGAGCAGTTGTCGCATCCGAACTGCGCATGTCAGAGCCAGTGACGTGATGCCCCAAACCTTGCAATAAGAACGCAAGAGGGCTCATTCCCGGACCGCCGATGCCCACCACGTGGCAGTGAACAGGGCGCGACAGATCAATCAGCGGTTCTGGTTGACGGCGGATGGAGCGAGACGACATGGGAACCCCATTGTTTCACGCTGAGTGGGTCAGCGAGCGGCGTTCTGAATGACGTCAATCAATGTGGAACTTCTATGCATGTCCCCCATTGCACGGGCCGCCGACGCCAAACGCATCCGCTCATCTGGGTGTGCCAGAAGTGTCATAACATTGTGTGCCAGCTCGCCATTGACACATTGTTGCTCAGAAGCGAGATATGCGGCATCGTTTCCGGACAACCATTCAGCGTTTAATTGCTGATGATTATCTGCAGCGTCTTTCCACGGAACAAGTATCGATGCAATTCCAATCGTTGCAATCTCGGCCACCGTGCTTGCTCCAGATCGTGCGACGAGCACATCTGTAGCGGCATACACATCAGCCATTTGGCGTTCGTATCCCACCCGCTGATACGACACAATTCCAGCCGGAACGTGTGGTACATCACTGTTCGCAAATCGATCCCCGCAGATGTGAAATACCGCGACATTTCCCAGCGAAGCGCAGTGTTGCAGAATGTCTGTCACTGCTCCGTTCAAGACGCCTGAACCCAGTGACCCACCCAGAATTGTGACCACCAATGCATCAGATGGAAGATTCAGTCGTCCTCGTGCGCCGTCTCGCGACGCGTCGACAGAGAGATGACGAAGCTGCGCCCGAACGGGTGCACCCGTGAGCACCGCATGAGGTAGCGATGAATCAGGAAATGCAACAGCACAAGAGGTTGCTTTTCGTGATTGACGTCGTGTGGCCAAGCCTGCAGTTCTGTCGTAACTGACGCACACGAGTGGAATCCCACGGCTCACTGCGTCAGCCGCAATCGGTTCGCTCGCGTATCCACCGACTGACACCACAACTGATGGATTCCATTTCTTCAGAAGCGTTCGAGCCATGAGTCGACTTCTGAGAAGCCGAAACGGCAACACAAGATTGAGAGCTATTCCACGCATCGAGAGTGAGCGTTGAAGACCCGAAATTGGCAGAAATGCTTTCTCGATATCAAGGTCTGCGAGAAGAGTTGTTTCAATTCCTCGGCGTGCACCGACATATGCGATGTCAGTAGTTGAGTATCCATGCTCCTGCAGCATTTCAATGATGGCGAGCGCAGGCATGACATGCCCGCTTGTTCCTCCACCTGTAACAACTGCAAACACAGAGAGCCTTAACGACGAGCGAATCGAGCCACGTTCAGCAACAAACCAACAGCTGCCATAGATGCAATCATGGACGATCCACCATATGACAAGAATGGCAAGGTCAAGCCTGTCATTGGAAGGGTTCCCGTGACTCCCCCAATGTTGACGATTGCCTGAATACCGAACCACGAAGCAATTCCGCCAGCGAGGAACGCTCCATACATATCGCTGGACGTGAGTGCAACCTGAATTCCCAATAGGACCAAAACGAGGAAACCACCAATCACAATCACGGTTCCTAGTAGGCCCATCTCTTCAGCAATCACAGAGAAGATGAAGTCGCTATATGCCAGCGGCACATAGCCCCACTTACTTGTGCCAGCACCAATACCTGTTCCTGTCCAGCCGCCATTGGCGATACTAAGAAGTGCCTGATACACCTGGTATCCCACATCTTCTTTCGTGCCTTCCAAGTTCATAAACGCCATCATTCGCTCACTAGCTCGATCTGCATAGGTCATCACCAACACGCCAGCACCCAAGAACCCAAGACCTGTTCCGAAAAGTTGCATTTTGGGAACACCGGCAAGTTGCAACATTGCCAGCATTGTTCCAGCAAAAATAAGGGCACTGCCGTAATCCTTCTGCAAACCACATATTCCTGATGTGACGCCAACTACGGCCAACATTGGCCACAGCACCATTGACTTAATTGCAATTGCGCGATGACGATTTGCCAACAAGTTGGCTGCGAACAATATTGCAATCACTTTCATGAATTCGGACGGCTGAAACCGGAAGGGGCCGATGTCTAGCCACGCTTTTGCCCCGCCAATCACTTGTCCCTTTGCAAGGACGACGAGATTCATTCCAAGGACAACAATTGCTGCTGGACCTAATTTCAAAGGGTCACGCCACGTTGCGTACGGAATGGAATACGTAATCCACATTGCGAATCCACCGAGACCCACCCATGCCAACTGACGGAAAAACATGGCCCATGCGGATGTACCGGTATGCAAACTGGTGACCGATGACGATGACAACACCATCACCACGCCCAACAAGATAAACAACGTCACAACAATCAAGATCCAATAGAACGCGGGCGTTGGTTTGTCGAGTGCAATCTTGTTCTTATTGATACTTCCCGAACGGCGCAACACTTCCACGCGACGGTTCTTTAGTGACTGCCTTTTTCGGGTGGTCGTGGTATCGGTACTCATGTTGCTCACTTTCTAGCGAAGGAATCAGCAATGTTGGTGAAGTCGGCAATGAAAACTCCAAGCGCAATCGCAACGCAAATTCCAGAAATAATCCAGAAGCGAATGATGACGGTTGTTTCGGGCCAGCCGAGTAATTCAAAATGATGATGAACGGGTGACATTCGGAAGAGACGCTTCTTGCGTCCCGATGCTTTAAACACACCCATCTGTAACGCCACGGAACCCGACTCCATCACATTCAGTGCGCATATGACAGGCAATAACAAATGAGTATTCGTCGCCACTGCAAGAAGCCCAAGTGCCGCACCAATTCCGAGAGCGCCAACATCGCCCATAAAAATTCGCGCGGGCGCAGCGTTCCACCACAAGAATCCACCACACGCACCAGCCATCGCAGCCGAGAACACAGCAAGGTCGAGAGGATTCACTAATCGATAAACATCTGGATTTCGAAATGCCCAATACGCAATAACTGTGAAGGCTAAGAATCCAAGGAGAGCCGATCCAGCGGCGAGGCCATCAAGTCCGTCTGTGACGTTGACGGCATTAGTGGTAGACCACACCATGATTGCTGTCCAGATAACCCACACAGCTTGATGAAGTTCCCAACCGGGTAGATCAAATCGTGTGAAGGACAGCGTTTCACTCACACCAGTTCCCGCAGACAACCAGAACATGGTGATGAGAACGAGACCGAACGTGATCCAGCCTTTTTTCTTCCAAAAGATTCCTCGGTTGTGGGATTTGCGAACTTTCAAGTAGTCGTCAAGAAATCCCATAGAGGCGAGAATCGCTACACCCGCCCACATGATCATTGCTTGGTCTGAGAGAGCAAGTCCTCCTCGAAGATGAGCCACCGCCCAACCAATAAATGCGGAGAAAAGAATGGCCAACCCACCCATCGTGGCGGTGCCCTGCTTCTTCATGTGATGAACAGGACCATGGTCTTCTGAACCAAGAATTGGTTGGCCCTTACCTAGGTTGTCAAAGAACGCAATCAAACGACGCGTTCCAAAGAGGGACAGAATCATTGAGACAGCACCGGCGATAAGAACGGCAATCATTCGGTTGTCTCCTTTCGCAGGTTGAGGAATTTCTGCACAACATCCACATCGTTAAACGGATGAAAGTCGCCTGACACTTCTTGCGCGGTCTCGTGACCTTTGCCAGCTATGACCACTATGTCATCACGCCGCGCTTCAGAAATGGCGGATTCAATCGCAATGGCGCGATCCGCAATACGAATCACGGTGGCCGCGGACTCAGAAATACCTCTGCAAATCTCGTCAATGATTCCCTCAGGTTGCTCAAAACGTGGATTATCAGACGTCACCACAACGACATCGGCGAGTTGCCCAGCGATGTGCCCCATCAGTGGTCGCTTTCCAGCATCGCGATTACCGCCGCATCCAAACACCACAATCACGCGACCAGAACAAATCTGCCTCACTGAGTGCAACAGCAACGACAAGCTGTCCGGAGTGTGCGCATAGTCGACAATGATGCCAATGCCTCTCTCATTCGGGACAGACTCAAAACGTCCTGGAACCGCAATCATGTCGCGCAGGCCCGAAACTATTGCGTCGGAACCGATGCCCAAATGCGCCGCAGTAGTTGCTGCTGCCAGCGAATTCATCACAGTGAAGGATCCGCCTAACGGAACTTCAATATCGTTTCCCCGCCATGAATAGGTCACGCGATCGACACCAATAGACACATCGTGTGCATCTGACGCCGAAAATCCCACCATGGGAATAGACATGGCGTCGTGAAGCAATAGACCTTTGGGATCATCCACATTGACAATTCCACATGTCGACAATTCTGCCGAAAATAGTTGAGCCTTTGCTGCGAAATAAACTTCGTCGGTGCCATGAAAATCGAGATGATCCCGAGAGATATTGGTAAATACTGCAGCATCAAACTTCACTCCGCCGACGCGATGCTGCGCCAGTGCATGTGATGACACTTCCATCACAACACACTGCACGCCATCATCCACCCACTGACGAAGTTGAGCCTGAATGTCGATTGCTTCGGGGGTTGTACGTACACCAGTCAAGGTACCTATTTGACGAACCTGCTGACCGCTGTGATCAAAAATCGACACCAACATTGCAGTGGTCGTGGTTTTCCCATTCGTACCCGTCACTCCCACCATCGTCAGAGATTGCGCTGGAAATCCAAAAATGGCAGCAGCAAAAGGACCAACAAACTGACGCACATCAGCAACACGCATCACTGAAATGTGGGCCGGAATATCGGAGACATCTTGATCGACCAGTAACGCCACTGCACCCGATTGAATGGCTTGCGGCACGTAAGCATGACCGTCATGATTGTCACCGCGGATACAGCAGTACAGATCGCCCTGCTGGATATCGCGCGAATCTTGTGTCATCCCAGTGATGCGAATGTTGCCATTCACAACTTCTACTGATGAATCAAGTTGGGCGACAACAGATGCAATCGACTGAGAGGGACATGAATGCCGGGCCACGATTCGCCTGCCTAATGCCCTGCAACAACTGCGCCTGCTTTGCAACCGGTGCTTGAACCAGTTGATTCAATTCCGAGTTCACGCATGACTGTGGGAACTAGTCGAGCAAAAACTGGGGCCGCAGCAGTTCCACCGAAACGGTCTCGTGAGTCTGCGCTCGGTTCGTCGACGCTAATCAACATAGTGATCTGCGGATTGCGGGCTGGGAAGAACCCTACGAACGACGCAAAATAACGACGAGCACCAGAGTCAGTGGCATACGTCCCGTTATCTTGCACTTTGTATCCCGTGCCAGTCTTTCCGGCAATCTCCATACCCTTCACTTTTGCAAGCTCGCCAGTTCCGGAGCACACCACTTGACGCATCAATTCGGTCATCGTTGTTGCAGTCGCTTCAGTCAGTACTGGTCGCGTATCTGACGGTGTCGCTTCCTTACGCTTTCCGGCTTTGTCAATTGTGGCTTTCACCAGTCGTGGCTCTACATACACACCTTTATTTGCCACAGTGTTTACTCCGGCCACAAGTTGCAATGCAGTTGTGGCAAGACCATATCCGTATGTGACTGTGTATTTTTCGGTACCACGCCACTTCTTTGCATCTCGCAGAATGCCTCGGCTCTCTCCTGGGTAATTCAGGCCAGTTGTGCGACCAAAGCCAAACGCTGAGTAATAGTCGTGCAATTTTTCCGACGAAATTGTTTGACCAGCAAGCATTGTTCCAATGTTGGAGCTCTCGCTGAAGATGGTTCGAATGTCCATGTCCATTGTGGGGTGCGGCCATGCGTCTCGAATGGGAAAACCGTCAATGGTTGTTGCGCCAGGAACCGAAAATATGGTGTCAGCAGAAATCGTTCCCTCGTTCATTGCAGCGCTAATACTGAACACTTTTGCAACCGAGCCAGGTTCGTACGCCTCAACCGCTGCGTAGTTTCCTTTTGCAATGACAGCTGCACCGGTTGCGTCGCGTCTCACATTTGACATTGCATAGATTTCGCCAGTTGCCGAATTCATCACAATCGCGGTGCCGCCCTTAGCGCCCAATTGACTGATTCGGTCTAATAGCGCTGCATCCGTGTGGTACTGCACAGTCTTGTCAATGGTGAGTACCAAATCATCCCCGGCAATAGGGGTGAGGGTGGTTTTACCCACACCAGCGATGGAACGACCGTTCTTATCCACTTCTCGAATTGATTTGCCATCGACGCCAATCAACATGGTGTTGTATTGCTTTTCCAAACCGGACGTTCCCACTCCGTCTGGGTCTGTCCTCCCAATCACCGCACCCGCGACACCACCTTCAATTTGGCGAGCGGGTTCTGTATAGGAATAAATGCCAGGCAAATTTAGATTCAGTAGGACTGCCGCTTCATCTTTTGTGAGCTCGCGTGCAATGTAATGAAACTTAGAACCAGGTTGCGCCAACTTCTGCGCAAGCTTGGCTTCTTCATCTGGCATGTATCCAAGTACTGCTGCTAACGCCCTAGCGGTGCCTACGGGGTCAACAATGTCGCGAGGGTCGGCATAGACGGTAGTACTTGGCACAGAGAGTGCTAGTTCGTTGCCATTTCGGTCGAAGATAACTCCGCGAGTGGCACGAATGATGTTAACTCGTGTGCGCTGATTGACACTTGCTTCGTAGTAACCGTCACGCTGCACGGTTTGTAACAAGATGACTCGGCCCGCAATCACGAGAAGAGCCACTGAAAAGCCGGCAACTGCAAATCGAAGTCGTCGCTTCACAAGTTTGTGTGCGTCAGTCGAAGAGATCTTGTTTGATCGATACTTCTCGGGAACGTCGCCTTTGAACGTCATCGTGATTTCGTTCCATACAGAGGAGATCACACTCTTCGCCAATGATTCAAATGGTGACGGCGCTTGTGCGCGAGAGGTCACTCGTTCGCGGGCAACGGGTCTTTCTCGTGGAATTGCGCGCTGCTTAG
The DNA here is from genome assembly GCA_049433485.1 of Ilumatobacteraceae bacterium. Lineage (GTDB taxonomy): Bacteria > Actinomycetota > Acidimicrobiia > Acidimicrobiales > Ilumatobacteraceae > UBA2093. Next base: position 16,529 of record JBMTEX010000039.1, read on the forward strand.
TGGCGGTCGATGTTGCGCCAGACGATTGTGAACGACTTCGAGTTGAAGAAGTTCGCGCCGACGATGAACGAGTTGATGACGAACGCTGCCCGCTCGATGAGCGCTGCGATGAAGAACTTCGTGACGAACCCGAAGAACGCGAGGGATTTCCGTGTGACCGAGTACCTCTCCGTGACTCCTTGCTCATGGTGCTCCAACTACCGCTGTCTTCAAACGACCAAATTCATCAAGTTGACTCTCCGTTGCAGCAACAACGTCGGCATCAACTTTGCCCACCGTAGCCGCCACTTCTGCAGCGATGGATGCAGGGATGTCGACAATACGTGTGGACTGACTGGGCACCATTCCCATTGCACGTGCATTTTCAATGAGCTTCTCTGGAGATTGCAACGCCGCACGCTCTGCACGCAATGTGTCGAAGTGTAAACGAGCACGTGAAATGTCGTAGTTCAAAGAGTCAATCTGCATTTGTCGATGCGCCATATGCACATGCAGCGCGACAACACATCCCATGGCCACCAAAAAAGCACCAACGATAACGAAGACACGAACATAACGAAGCTCCGATTGCGGAACTAGTGAAAGCGGTGAACGTTCGCCGCTTTCACGAGGAGCCAACACCGAGGGAAGGCGGAATGCAACGGCCACGACTACTTCACCCACTCAGAGTTGTGAAGCTTGCGAACAACGCGCAAGCGAGCAGATGTGCTACGTGGATTACGAATTTGCTCATCACGGCCGGCTTCACGAGAAACACGTACGCGCTCAACGCTCTTCACTGCACCGCACCCGCATGGAAGATGCGACGGACACGTGCAGTCGCCTGTTTCAGCGGTGCGCATCACTTGCTTGACGATGCGATCTTCACCAGAGTGATACGACAACACGGCAAGACATGCACCAGGCGCAAGCAATGAGATGGTGTCGCGCAGAGCACCAGGGAGAATGTCCAATTCTGCGTTCACTTCAATACGAATTGCCTGGAACGTACGCTTCGCAGGATGCCCGCCTCTACGGCGAGCCGGAGCCGGAATTGCCGATGCAACAATGTCGGACAACTGTGATGTTGTTTTCACAGGTCGTGCAGCAACTATTGCGCGAGCGATTCGTAAAGCGAATTTTTCATCGGCGTTTCGACGCAACATTGCAGCAAGTGCTTGTTCGTCGTATTCATTCACCACCGTGTCGGCACTGAGTTCTTGCGACTGATTCATGCGCATATCTAGTGGCGCATCAAAGCGATACGAGAAGCCTCGTTCTGCAACGTCGAACTGCGGCGACGACACGCCGAGGTCGAAGAGGGCGCCGGCCAACGAACCGATTCCCTCTTCGGCCACGACACGTGACACTGCATCAAAGCGGGCGTGCCGGAGGGTTGCACGTTCGCGGAGACCAGAGTCGAGAAGCGTTGCGGATGCTGCAGAAAGCGCAATGTTGTCTTGGTCAATGCCTAAGAGAGACACCAAAGGATGCGCAGACAAAATGGCAACTGAATGTCCTGCGCCACCCAATGTGGCATCAAGAAACACGCCATCATTCATGTTGGCAAACACCGACAAGATGTCGTTCAACATCACAGATTCATGCGAAAACGTGTTCATGCGAACCTCGCCCTCGGCCCCTGGCAGCCTCCCGGACAGCAAATGCCGTCCGGATTTATCCCCGGTACGCGCGCGATGGCAGCGGGCGGAGTTGGAGCTAACCACCGTGCCATCCGGGAGACTGCCAGAGGCCGTGGGCCTCTGGACGGTTGATAAAACATTCGAAGCATCGACGATCACGCGTCCGCTCCAGCGATCATTTCGGTACCTGCACCGATGTTGCGCTCATGTCGATCTGGTTCCCAGATTTCGACACGGTCGAAGGAACCAGCCACGGTCACTTTTGCGCCTAAAGAAATTCCGGCGTACTCGCGCAACTTCTCGTCAATCGTGATGCGACCCTGCGCATCAATAGTTGCTTCCACCGTGCTAACGGCGAGGGCGCGAGATTCGCTTCGACCCAATTCGCCACGACGAACCTTTTCCAAGATGTCTGCGGCTTCGCGTTCAAAGGCCTCGGCTGTCATGACATCGATGCACTTGTCGCGGCCGAACGAGAGGTAACAACGAGGCTCAAGACGGGGGCGAAATGCAGCAGGCAGCGCAAGTCGACCCTTTGGGTCGAGCTGTCGCTCATGCACTCCTACGAACACGTCTCCGCCTCCCGGGGGGAGTTCTCCGCCTCCACCACGCATGGGACTCTATTCCCCACTGGGGGGGGGGGGGGGGGGGGGGGGGGGGGGGGGGGGGGGGGGGGCTGGGGGGGGGGGGGGGGGGGGGGGGGGGGGGGGGGGGGGGGGGGGGGGGGGGGG
>JBMTEX010000040.1:0-18831 GCA_049433485.1 Ilumatobacteraceae bacterium
GCACATACGAGTGTTTGAAGGGCGCAAAGAATGCCATCGTTCACTTCTACAACTCCACCAACCCCCTGCAGCGAGAAGTCGTATTTGGTCTTGACAAAGAAGGCATCAAGCAAATTGCAGTCGACGCAGCAAAACTGTGTCGCGAGTTTGAACCCATGCTGGCTGGCACGAATTTGCGTTACGAATATTCGCCAGAAAGCTTCACACTGACAGAGCCTGACTACGCCGTCGAAGTTTGTGAAGCCGTGATGGAAGTCATTCAACCAACCGCAGACAACCCACTCATTCTCAATTTGCCAGCAACAGTGGAGTGCTACACGGCAAACGTCTATGGAGACGTTATTGAATGGTTTATTCGCACCATTAAGAACCGGGACACCGTTCTCATCTCTCTGCATCCACACAACGACCGTGGCACCGGAACCGCAGCCGCCGAATTCGGCATCATGGCTGGCGCAGATCGCGTTGAAGGAACACTGTTTGGTAACGGCGAGCGCACCGGCAACTTAGACCTCGTCAATGTTGCAATGAACATGTTCATGAATGGAGTTGACCCAGAGCTCGATATTTCAGACGTTGATGCGTTGCGACGTGTTGCTGAATATTGCAACCGCTTGCCTGTGCCGGAACGCCACCCATATGTTGGCGACCTGGTGTACACCTCGTTCTCGGGCAGCCACCAAGACGCCATTAAGAAAGGCTTCGAGGCCCTCCCAAGGGATTACGACACTTGGGGGGTTCCCTACTTGCCCATCGACCCGAAGCACGTAGGTCGCAATTACGAAGCGGTGATTCGCGTCAACAGCCAGTCAGGCAAGGGTGGCGTTGCATACATCATGAAAGAAGAGCACGGTTTTGATCTTCCGCGTCGGCTTCAAATTGAGTTCTCCAAAACAATTCAATCAATTACAGAAGACACCGGCACCGAAGTCAGCCCCACAGTGATTTGGGACGTATTCAACAATGAGTACCTGCAAGAACAACCCAGTGTGAAACTATCCAGCCATGAATTGAAGAGTGACTCGGCCAGCGGCACCACCAACGTGACTGCACAGATTGTGATTGGTGACGAATTACGCACCATCGTCGGCGAAGGCAATGGCCCCATTGATGCATTTGTCCACGCGGTTCAAACCGGTCTTGGCACACACATTGATGTTGTTGACTACGCCGAACACGCCATGGGCCAAGGGTCCGAGGCCACTGCGGTGGCGTACGTGGAAACCACGGATGGCGACGGAAACGTTCGCTGGGGTGTGGGAACCGACCCCAACATCATCACGGCATCTTTCCGTGCGGTATTGGGCGCATACGAACGCCACACCAGCAACTAGTTTGGAATCAACCCAAGGAGGGACGACATGAAAGTTGTTGTTGATTTCAACGTGTGCGCTTCAACCGGAGCATGCATGCAGATTGCACCAGAAGTATTTGAAGTGCGTTCAGACGGATACCTCTACATTCTTCAAGAGAATCCCGAAGGCGCTAGCGCAGACTTGGCTCGCCAAGCCGCCGACATGTGCCCCACCGCTGCCATCACCATCGAAGAGTAAGCGTTGAAGTTTCGCGAACTACTTGAGAACAGATGGAAGGAATCAGGCTCACTTTTATGTGTTGGCCTAGATCCTGATCAAGCACGCATCCCAATTGAATACCATCCATACGAAGACGGCATTGTTCGATTCTTAAAAGACGTTGTTGATGCCACTGCGCCATATGCGTTCGCTTTCCAACCGCAAATTGCATACTTTGCAGCAATCACCGCTGAGTGCGATTTGCTGGCCACCTGTGAATACATCCGTGAGACATATCCCAACATTCCATTGATTCTTGATGCGAAGCGTGGAGATATTGGCGACACCGCAAAGATGTACGCACGCGAGGCTTTCGAAAGATACGGTGCACACGCTGTCACGGTGAACCCTTATATGGGAGGCGACACCATTCGTCCTTTCTTGGAATATGAGAACGGTGCAGCAATCGTGTTGTGCCGCACTTCTAACCCAGGCAGTGGAGAATTTCAATCCCAACTCATTGATGGCAAGCCCCTGTATCAACACGTTGCGTATCGTGCCGCTACTGAATGGTCTCAGTACGGCGATGTCTCACTCGTTGTGGGCGCCACGTACCCAGAAGAGCTTGCGGAAGTACGCGGACTTGTTGGAGATATGCCGTTACTTGTTCCAGGTGTCGGTGCGCAAGGCGGAGACCCCGTCACGGTCGTGAAGAATGGTGCAACGGCAAATGGCACCGGTCTCATTGTGAACTCATCGCGCGCAATCTTGTACGCCGACGGCGGTATTGCTGGTGCTGCACGCATTGCGCGAGAGACGTGCGACGTATTGAATTCAGCCCGCTAGTGACGATTACGCGTACAGCGAAGTGACTTCAATGATTCCCGGCTGAGCCCGCAGCTCAGCAAGCACTACATCTGTGATTTCTGCAGTTGGCGAGATCACCATCAGCGCAGTTCCTGGTAAGTCTGAACGACCCACGTCCATGTCCGCAATGTTCACACTGTGTGCGCCCAACAATGTTCCCACCAGACCAATGACACCTGGGCGATCGTCATTACGAACCACCAACATATGTTCAGACGGTGGCACGTCTGTCATGTGGTCGTCCACCATCACAATGCGTGCTTGACGGCGCGGACCGACCAGAGTTGCCGCAATGCTGTGGGAACCAGCGCGCAATGTAATGAGGTTGACATAGTCGCTGTTTGCACCAGCTCCGGACACCAACGTCTCCTTAATGGCTACGTTTTGAGCGGCTGCAATCTGTGGAGCATTCACATAGGTGACGGCATCCGTGCTGCGGGCTGAGAAGAAACCCTTCAATACGGACAATGTGAGAATTCGTGTGTCGTATCCAGCAATCTCACCCGTCGCGATGATCTCAAGTTCAGTGATATCCGACGCTGCAGCAGACGAGAACAGGCGACCCAAACGTTCCGCCAATGGCAAGTACGGCTTCAATGTCTCATTCGCATCAGCAGCAGAAATATTCACCGCGTATGGGACGAAATCTCCAGCAAGAGCAAGTGTGATCTGATCTGCAATATCCACACCGGCGCGGTCTTGAGCTTCGGTAGTGCTGGCTCCCAAGTGTGGCGTCACCACAATTCCAGGAACTTCAAACAACGGAGATTCGGTTGTTGGTTCTTTGTCAAACACGTCTAGAGCCGCACCTGCGATGACGCCGTTCTTCACTGCCTCGGCAAGGTCTGCTTCGTTAATGATGCCGCCTCGCGCAACGTTGATAATACGAAGCGACGACTTTGCACGCTTGAACATCTCGGCATTAAACAAATTGACGGTGTCTTTGTTCTTTGGCAAGTGAATAGTGATGAAGTCTGCGCGTTCAACAAGCGTATGAAGATCTAATAACTCAATGTTCATTGCTCGTGCGCGCTCTTCCGAAACGAACGGATCAAACGCAACAATTCGCATTCCAAAAGCTGCTGCGCGTTGCGCTACAAGTTTGCCAATGCGGCCGAGACCGACAACGCCGAGAACTTTGTCGAACAACTCGACGCCTTCCCACTTGCTTCGTTCCCAACGACCTTGTGTGAGAGCGGAATGCGCTTGCGGAACGTTTCGCGCAACGGCTAACAGCATGGCCACGGTGTGCTCGGCGGCAGAGACAATGTTCGACTCTGGCGCGTTGGCCACCATGACACCACGGCGTGTGGCGGACTCCACGTCAACGTTGTCGAGGCCGACGCCTGCGCGACCAACCACCATCAATGAATCGGCCGCAGCGAGAAGTGCGTCGTCTACCTGCGTGGCAGAACGAACAATGAGAGCCTGAGCCCCCTTGATCGCCGAATGCAGTTGATCAGGAGACAGCCCGGTCTGAACGTCTACCTCGTGCCCAGCTGCTCTCAACTTGTTGAGACCACCTTCGGCGAGTTCTTCAGAAACCAGAATTCGTGCCATTGGTCAATTCTTGCGGTTTACCTCCTAGATTGCGACTTAGTTTGACAATCCGTAAAGCACCGTTCACAAAGGCCCCCCATGAGTCACGCATTTCTCTCCGATCAGTGGATATCCGCAGCCCGCGACATCCGTCACAGGTACGCATCTGATGTTCCACGCATTGACGCGGTGGTGCGCATCAATGTTGTGACCACGAAAGTTCCGTTTGGGGATGGAATGGTGAAGGCATACATCGACACCTCATCAGGAACACTCGATATGGAACTAGGAGAATTGGGATCCGCCGACCTCACTGTCACGACGGATTACGACACTGCGCGTCAACTCTTCGTAGACCAAGACCCCACTGCCAGCATGCAAGCGTTTATGCAAGGTCGCATCAAAGTTGAAGGTGACATCACGCGACTGATGATGTTGCAAACCGCAATTCCACAAACAGATGTTGCTGTTCAAGTGGCCGAGGAAATCAAAAGCATTACTGCTTAGCGCTCAAGCGATGTACTGCGATCAGTAGGAGTCAATTTCATTGCCAGGGCCACAGCAAGAATCGCGGTGACGGCACCTGACATGAGCCCGTAGGCATAACTTTCAATGACGCCACTCGTTAGTGTCATCTCTTGAATGGAAATCATCACGGTAGAGCCAAGAACGGCACCCATTTGGCTGAGAAGTTGTTGCATTGCACCTGCAACTCCAACAGAGTCATCATCCACCGCATTAGACACCAACGCAGAGAGCGCTGGTCCTGCAACTCCAAAACCGAGACCCGAGAGACCAAGACCGATAATCACCAAAAGGTCTGATGCACCACCACGGATACTGCTCAGCAACACCATCGACGCAAGAATTCCGATTGCGCCCAACACACCAGATACTCGCTCTCCTACACGCATAGTGAAGAAACTTCCAAGTGGAGCAACGATGGAGAATGTCAGTGGGCGCGCAATCACCAAGAGGCCAATGTGAGCCGCGGTCATTCCGAGTCCTTTTTCCAACATTTGCGGAACAACAATGAATCCACCCATGTAGGCAAAGTTGAGCAATGCCTGAATGACCATTGGCAGCACAATGTTGCCATTGCGTAACCAAGTCAGTGGAAGCAATGGTGCCTCCACCCGTTTTTCAATGCGAACAAACGCCCACATTGCAACAATTGATGCGATTGCAAACGAAATAATTGCTGGAGATGTCCAGCCCCATGAATGTCCGCGGTTGATGGTGAGAAGAAGCAAGGTTGCACCAAGTCCGAGCGTGACCGAACCCCAGATATCGAACTTCACGTTCTTCATTCGACTTGTTTGTGGCAGCAGTCGCCACGCGACGATAGACGCGCCAATCAGAAGAGGCGCTTGAATGACGAAAATCATTCTCCAGCCAATGCTCTCCACCAATGGACCACCCAGCACCACACCAAGCACTGGTGCACCAGCAGTGGTGAAACTCCACAACCCCATCGGACGCACACGTTCTTGTGGGTCGAACAAACGGTTGATGTACGCCATCGCTGCAGGTCCTGTTGCAGAACCACACACTGCCGACATCAAACGGAAGAACACCATGCTTGGCGCATTCCATGCAAACACTGTGGCAAGTGCGAATATTCCAGCAAAGAAGAGCCCGTAGACATAAACCTTCTTGTGTCCGTACAGGTCACCGATCTTGCCGTATGCCGGCCCCACAACACCGAACGCCAACATTGGCCCTGTGATGGACCAGTTCAAGACACTGACGGACGAGTTCAAATCACGCGCAATGGTTTCCAACGAAACAACGAGCACAGTGATGGTGGAGCTAGTGGTGAACAGTCCAGCAAGCACCACAATCAACGTGGCCCATTTGCGTGTGAGACCCACTTTGCGCGCAATGCGACGCGGGATCATCTGAGTCCAAGGGATAACAGAGATTTCGTCTACGCCAGCTTGTTCCACCGCAATGGTGGATCGGCCGTGAGGAGTGAGTTCCTCGTTATCGCGGGGTTGGGGGTTCATGAGGCGACTACCGAGGGTAGTGCCCTATTTGTTGACCTTGGCGGCCATTTCCTTCATAGCGGCTGTGAGTTCAGACACTTTCCAACGATCGTTTTGCTCAACGGTCTCTGCACGTTCCCAACTCTTCACGCGTGTTACTTCTCCGCCCTTCACAAAGAATGTTTCGCCTGTGAAGTGACAGTCAGCAGATGCCAGGTATGCCACCAACGGCGAGATGTTTGCAGGGTCCCAATCGTCAAATTGTGCGGCGTTTGTTGGAGCAGCAATGCGATCACCAAGTCCCGGTGTTGCTTCCGTCAGACGTGTGCGCGCAGCTGGCGCGATGGAGTTGCTCTTCACGTTATAACGCGACAACTCCTTCGCAAGGATTTGGCTGAATGTTGCAATACCTGTCTTTGCAGCGCCGTAGTTCGACTGACCTGGGTTAGCAAACAGACCAGACGTAGACGAGGTGTGCACAATGTTGCGCGGACGAGTGCTGCCAGCCTTGTGCTGTTCGCGCCAATACGCGGCGGCCCACCGTGATGGCGCAAAGTGTCCCTTCAAGTGAACTGCGATGACAGCATCCCATTCAGATTCCGACATGTTGACAAGAACTCTGTCGCGAAGGATTCCAGCATTGTTCACAAGGATGTCTAGGTCGCCGAATGCTTCGACTGCAGCGTTAATCATTCGCTGCGCACCTTCCCAATCTGCAACGTTGTCGTAGTTGGCTACAGCCTCGCCACCCATGGCGATGATTTCGTTGACTACTTGTTGCGCAGGAGTGGCGTCTTCACCAGTGCCATCGTTTGCTCCGCCCAAGTCATTGACCACAACTTTTGCGCCCTCTGCAGCAAACAACAATGCGTGTTCACGACCGATGCCTCGGCCCGCACCCGTAATGATGGCAACGCGTCCGTCTAATGCACCCATGGAAAATCCCCTCTCAACGTGCGGCTACGCCGCGATGTAATGAGATTAGGGGAACGTCAGGTCCACCGTCTTACCGACGACCACCCGCGTGTAATTGCGCACGACTTTGCCGTCGATGGATGCCGATTTCAGACCACGATTCTTGTTTCCAGTGACTTTTCCAATCACCATTCCTGCACCCTCCAGGCGCTGTTTCACCGTGGCAAAATCTTTCCCATAGATGGTGGGAATTAACGTCGTGATTTGGCCCTTAGACACAGTGACTGTGACAGTGCCACCCTTTGCAAGTTTTTCTCCTGCGGCCGGGACCTGAACAGAGATCTTGCCAGCGGCAATCTCTGGGTGACCTGCAGATGGTGCTTCCACAACAAGAAGTCCCATCTCAGTGAGTTTGGCCGTTGCGTCCGCGAGTGTGAGTTCAACCAGATTTGGCACGTCACGAAGCGCAGGGCCGCTGGACACATTCACTGCGATTGATGTTCCCTTCACAACGGAGTCACCAACTTTCAATGTTGGTTGATCTGGAACACTCCACGACACAACAACTCCAACAGGAATAGTTTCATCGGGAACGTCTGCGCGCGCAATGGTTAAACCGAGTTCGGCGAGTTTTGCAGTTGCCGCGTCCGCTGTGAGACCGTTTAATTCCGCGAGAACTGACAGTGTTGGCCCTTCAGACACCACCAAAGTTAGTGATGAACGTTTTGCCAAATTGACACCAAGCACAGGATTCGTGCGAATCACTTGGCCTGCGGAAACTTCATCACTACGTTCTTTTTCAACGACAACTCCCCAACCAAATTGAGAAATCTGATTACGAGCTTCTGCTTCTGTCAGACCAATGAGTTGTGGCACTGGATTCTTCGGATTCAGAACAGTGACGTACGCACCAGCACCACCACCAGCCAACAACACCGCAATAGCTACAAGAATTGCAATGCGACGTCCCCAACGCTTCTTGGGGCGAACCACTTGAGTGGTGACATCTTCAGCTGACATCTCGCGCAAAATGTCTGCATCAATTGTGATGGGGCCAGTGTCGTCACCACCAATAGTGAGCGGTGTTCCCGTGGGATCTGTTGGGTCAATGATGGGAGACACAACTACCTGACCCGTGGTGTCGGTCTTTGGAGTAGTGCGAATAAGAATCGGTTCGTTTGGTGCGGTGTTTTGAATTGGTTCAACATCTGCAACAACAGGTTGCGGAGTTGGTGCCGACACATCTGACACGGCGTCATCAAACAATCCGCCACCAACAATGTCGATAGGCGTTGGACGTGCCATGGTTTCAGTTGCTTGCACAAGCGCGGATCCCATTTCACGCGGGGAGTATCGCTCTGTTGCATCGGGGCGTCCAGCGCGTTCAAGAACTTGTGCAAGCCCTCCAAACTCAGCGTTGACCGGCAACAACTTTCCAGCGCGATTTGCAAAACATGCAGCCACCGTGTCGCCAGCGAATGGGACGTCGCCCGTCATGGCTTCAATCAAGATGAGTGACAGCGAATAGATGTCAGACGATGCCCCGCGTGCACCGCCTTCGGCCAACTCGGGCGCTGCATACAAAGCTTGGTCGAGACCGAGGGAATCAAGTGGGCGCAGTGGCGCACCGAAGCCCACCACTCTCACGCGACGGTCGAGACCGAATACCAATCTCGAGGGTCGAAGATCTCCATGGGTAATTCCTTGCTTGGCCGCCGCGTCGAGAGCACGACAGACATCGACCCCAACGATGAGCGCCTGTGACGGAGTGAGACGTCGACCGCGGGCGAGAAATTCTCGAAGCGATCCACCGGCAAGTCTCTCGCCCACCGAATAGACATATTTCTCACCGTCCAGCACGGCGTCGCCATGGTCGAGAACGGTCTCAATACATGGATGGCGCAAACTTGCCGCGACATCGACTTGACGTTCAAATGCTTCCTCGGCATCCGAGACTGTGGTGGATCCAAGCGTGGGGTCAACCAGACGCTCCACGGGGACAATACGAACGGCGACTTCTTGCTGGGAAGAGAGATCCGTGGCGTCAAACAACATGGCTCCGGACATCGACGATGATGCCTCGCGCCTCAATTGGTCGAGTTGGTAACGCCCCCCAAGGACGGTGCCGGGCATGTTCTCTGGGTCTCGCATGACCCATGAGAACCTATCGTGTGACGCCTGCTGGCGTGTATCGAGAGCCATTTTCGGCAAGAATGAGCCCGTGAAACGCCCGATAAATAAGCAAAATCTCCTCGTCAGTGCTGGAGTGGCTCTGGGGCTCACCATTGTGATTCTGGGATTTCGAGCCGGCATCACCGGCCGAGAGGCCCAGCGGCTCCCCGCCCCTATTGAGCAGATGAAGCCCGGCCCTGGCGACCAAGTGCTGCAACAAAGCCAGGTCTTCGTCGACTTTGTAGAGGGTTATGAAGCCAGCCTCACGATTGACGGGGTGGAACTAGAGACCACACGATTAGACGAACTCACCTCGCAGGGCAATGCATTGAAGCCAGGCCAACAGGTGGAAATTCCAGCAACGGCCATCTACGACCCTGGCAACTTCACCATCAGCTTCACTCCACAAGTCGGAGCACCAATCGAGTCGTTCTCTCAAGGTGAGCACTCAGCGATGGTGACGTACTGGAAGATTGAAGACGGCCCCAACAAGGCACGTACTTTCAAGTGGACATTCCAAGCCGACTAATTGACGGGAAGTTCACCGGTTTCTAACAACACTTCGAATCCGGCTTCATCTAGAACCGGAATTCCAAGTTGCTCTGCTTTGGTGACTTTGCTCGCACCAGGCGACTCCCCTAAAACCACCGCGAATGTTTTGGCACTAACACTTCCGGGGCTCTTGCCGCCACGCGATTTGATTGCTGCTTCAGCGCCTTCTCGTGAGTAATTGGCAAGCGTTCCAGTGACAACCACCGCTTTGCCGACAAGAGTTTGAGGTGCATCACTTTTTTCCACTCGTCCAAAGTCAACGCCAGCTGTGCGCATCTTTTCGATGATTACTCTGTTCTCATCTTTTGAAAACCACGACGCGATGGATTCTGCAATCACTCCACCAACACCATCAACTGAGGACAGATCTTCAGGAGTCGCAGACGCAATTGCATCGAGAGTTCCAAAAGCACTGGAGAGAGATTCAGATGCAGCTGGTCCGAGGTGTTTGATACCGAGCGCCGTGAGCAACTTTGGAAGTGGTCGCTGGCGCGATGCCTGAATTGCAGAAACAAGATTCTGCGCGCTCATTTCTGCGAACCCTTCAAGAGTGAGAAGTTGTTCAACAGTGAGCGAATACAAATCTCCCACATCTGCAACAAATCCGGCGTCTGACAACGCAAAGACGGTGCGTTCTCCAAGACCTTCAATGTCCATGCCACCACGTGATGCGAAATAAATAATGCGTTGGTCGCGCTGGAACGGGCACGAAGGTTCAATGCATCGCGTATCTGCTTGATCGTCGCTCTTGACTAACTGCGACCCCACTGGACAAGGGCATGTTGCTGGAAATACCCACGGCTCCGAGTTCTTTGGTCGCTTCGACAACACAGGGCCAACCACTTCAGGAATGACATCACCGGCTTTGCGCACCACCACGGTGTCGCCTGGCCGAACATCTTTGGCCGCCACTTGGTCTCGATTATGAAGTGTGGCCATTCCCACGGTTGACCCACCAACAAAGACAGGCTCAAGTTCAGCAAAAGGAGTAACACGACCGGTTCTTCCCACCGACACCTTGATGTCTTTCAAGATGGTGTGCTTTTCCTCTGGCGGGAACTTGAAGGCAATTGCCCATCGTGGAGCACGCGACGTGAAACCAAGTTGCTCACGCTGTGCAAGATTGTCCACCTTGACGACTGCGCCGTCTATCTCGTACCCGAGTTCATGCCGACGCTCTTTCCATGAACGACAAAAACTCAAGACATCTTCTACCGAGTGAACAAGGGTGATTTCTGGATTGACAGGAAAGCCAAGTGACGACAAGTACTCCAACGTGTCGTGATGGCTTTTAAAATCTGGTCCACCAACTACTTCGCCAAGCTGATACGACCACAATGACAGATCACGTTGTGCAGTGACAGATGGATCTTTCTGACGAAGGCTCCCTGCACCCGCATTACGTGGATTCACAGGCACCGCTAAAGGTGCACGCCCGTTCGTCATACGTTGCAGATTCTCTTTTTCGCGATCTGCCTTCAATTTTTCAAATGCCGCGATGGACATGTAAATCTCGCCGCGCACTTCCAACACACGAGGAAATTTTCCAGTGAGTTTCTGAGGAAGCGACGAAATAGTGGCCACATTTTTGGTGACGTCTTCGCCTACTTTTCCATCGCCTCGTGTTGCGGCTTGCACCAACACACCGTTTTCGTAACGAATACTGATGGCGAGACCATCAATCTTTAACTCGCACACATATGCAATTGGGTCATCTCCGAGGCCCTTCACAACACGTTCACCCCACGCACGCAACTCTTCTTCGTCCATGGCGTTATCGAGACTGGTCATAGGCACCGCGTGAACTACTGGGTCAAAGGTGGTGATGTCTGCTGCGCCAACGGCCTCGCTAGGTGACAATGCATCGGCTAACTCGGGGTGTGCAGCTTCGAGGTCTCTGAGTTCTCGTACTAATAAGTCATATTCGGCATCGCTGATTTCCGGAGAGTCTTTCCCGTAATACAAATCATTGTGTTGACGAATTTGAGCACGCAGTTCTTCCACTCGTTTTTTGGCAGATGGTGTGCGAGCCATGCACTACAAACTAGTCAAGGGGTGACGCTTTTGAACTCTTACGAGCCAAGCGTGAGCCGTGACGCAGTGGCCTGTTCGGCAACTTTCTCAGACACTTCGCGAGCATGTGCGAAAACACGTTCTGCGACTCCGTCTGAATGCGTGGCCAATCCACATGCAGGCGTGACAAAGCTATTGCGGCGCAACAACACTGGATCCACACCAGCTTTCACCAGCGCACACATCACCTCGACAATTGATTTCCATGAACGCTCGGCACTGATGGCGATAGGCCCATCAGTTCTCACCGCGCCCCACGCAATTCGTCCGCCATGTTCTAAGTGGTCCGAGATGCGACTGGCCGCCACCAACATTTCAGCCATGGCAACATCGTCATTCACAGACGGCACCGGCACCGAGAGCACACGCGCGCCAGTGGACAGCAATGCGCCCCAATCAATATGTGAACAAGAATGAACTCCGCTGATGTGGCGTTGCTCCACTGCGGCCAGCGCACCAGAAATGAGATCGATCACAGATTCAACATCAAGCGCAAAGTTCGGCTCTAACGCGTCAGCAAGCGAAGGTTCATCCAGCATGATGATTTGGGTGATGTCACCGCAATGTTCAGCCACCGCATTCTCAAGTGACAACACGTGGGACCTCACCGCCTGCAATGCAAGCGGGAAGGCAACGTGAGCATCTAGGCCTAAACGAAGCAACTGTGCACCCAAGGTGACTGGACCAACGAACTGCCACTTCACAACGTCGACACCACGCTGCCGGTCGTGGAATGTTGCAAGAAATTGTTCGAATGCGCCATATGCATCGGATGACAAATCTGTTGTGATGATTTGATCAACATCTAGCTGCGAGACATCCACACTGATGCCGCCATACTGACCAACAGAGACACCTTCAATTCCAACGAGTGCCTGCGCAATCATTCCCTCCGCAGGACTGCGACGAGGAAGTGACGGAATGGTGGGGATATCAGTAGATGTCCACACGAAATCAAGAGCGTCAGACACACTTCGATGCGGAAGGCTGCCGACGCCGAACGTGGCCCCTGGCTTTATCAGACTCATGGATTCTTCTGGCATCTCGTCACCCCCTCCCATTTATTGTCCTCATTGGTAGCAGCCTGCAGACCAGTGTCACGAACCGTGGATTAACGAAAATGTCCTTCTCTCGGGCAGGCTATGAAGATGGCTCGCGCCCTTAAAATCACTCCACCACGCATCATGCTTGGCGTCGCCGTACTGGCGTGGATTGTTGTGGCCGTCGCAGCCCCATGGCAAACACTTGCTGATGATTCCTCCACCGCTACATCCATTGCGTACTTGTCGTGGGGCTGGGCACTGTGGCTAGTCACCGCCGTTGCTCTTCTTGTGCCTTCACCGCTGTCACTGACGGCCATGAGATGCATCTCTCCCGTAGCGGTGATTGCGTCATTCGGTGCAGTGTCTCCACTTTCCATCTTTGCTTCGCTCGTCGCTCTCATCATCGGATTCTCTCCCCTGTTCGCCGATGTGATGGTGCAGGGCGGTGCGTACGGCGAAGAACGACGATTCGCCCTAAAGACACCTGTGCCACAAATGTTGCCCACCGTGATTGCGTGGAGCGTTCTGAGTTTCTCACTCATTGGCGGAACACTGCTGACCACTGATGAACAGTTCGCGGTCGGCATTCCGTTACTCGTCATCGGTGTCATTCTTGCTACCCGAGTTCCAAAACTGCTTCATCGTCACTCCCGACGGTGGTTGGTGATTGTGCCGGCGGGAATCGTGGTGCATGATCATCTCGTTCTTGCCGAAACTGTGATGTCACCGCGCTCAAAAATTGCTTCGCTCACAACTGTTGCAGAAGCAGGCGAATCTGCCGATTTCACGGGTGGCGTTGCAGGCCAACGCTTGGCGGTGCAACTACGCGAAGCAGACAAGATCGTGTTGTCACGAATTACTGCGAAAATTCTTGGAACAACAGAAGCACTTCATGTCACCACGTTTAGCGTGGCTCCGCGCAGGCTTCAAGCCGCGCGCGATGCAATCACGCTGTAACTATTCCGCCACCTAAAACAACGGTGTCACTGCTGTCATAGAACACCACAGTTTGGCCTGGTGCAATTCGACGTGTTGGCCGGGCCCACACCAAGGAATACCCCATGTCTGTCTTGCGCACCTTGGCAGATGAACGTTCACCGTGAGCACTGCCTTGAACAAGAACTTCATGCGACAGCACAAATTCCTCGTCATCTGCATGTGGCCACACCAGCGAACCGATGGGGGTTTCTGAAACGAATAACTGTGCTTCATCACCCACTGTGACGCGACGCGATGGGACATCGACCGCAACCACATATCTCTTGTCTCCACCGCCGAGACCAAGACCGCGTCGCTGCCCAAGCGTGACTAGTTCTACGGCGGGAACTTCTCCCACCTTCTTGCCCTCAGCATCGACGACATCAGCTGCGTTAAAGGTGAGTCGTGGCTCTAAGAATCCAGCACGACCAATAGTGGAACCAATGAAGCACACATCTTGGCTGTCTGGCTTTGATGCAGTTCTCAAACCAGCACGAGCAGCCTCTTGACGAACCTCTGACTTCTCCATGTTGCCCACGGGAAACAACACGTAATCAAGATCTGCACCAGCCAACATGTGCACCACGTAGCTCTGGTCTTTTTGTGCATCTTCACCGCGCGCAAGGCGCAGGCGACCATTGAATTCAATAATGCGGGCGTGATGCCCTGTAGCCACCGCATCGAATCCCAAGGTGCGTCCACGTTCAATAAGCCGATCAAACTTCAAGTGCCTATTGCATTCAATACATGGGTTCGGTGTTGTCCCAGCTACATGAGATGCAACGTATGGCTCCACCACGTGTTGGTTGAAATCTTCAGAGAAGTTGAATACCAGGTGATCAACGCCAACTTGTTGTGCAACGCGCCGCGCATCGTCCACATCTGACACCGAGCAACAACCTGTATCGCTTTCGCCACCCCACAAACGCATGGTGACACCAACAACTTCGTGACCCTGTTCTTTGAGGATGAGGGCGGCAGCAGATGAATCCACGCCGCCAGACATTGCAACCAAGATTTTCATTTCTGCACCGACAACAATCTCTCAGCAGCTTTCACGGTTGCGTCAACGGCCTTGGCAACATCGTCTGCAGTGGTTGTATGACCGAAACTGAACCTCAATGAACCTTTAATGCGCGAAGAAGGCACACCCATTGCGTCCAACACGTGTGATGGCTCCATCGCACCGCTTGCACACGCAGACGCGGCAGACACACAAACGCCAGCGGTGTCTAAGAGGTACAACAGTGATTCGCTCTCTAAACCGTCGAGACAAACATGAGCGGTTCCAGCACTGCCGGTTCCGTCTGGGAGAGTCGCAACGGCACACTCAATACGGCTGGTCAGTTGTTGAATGAGCGAGTCGCGCAGTTCTCCCACTCGACGAACTTCTGTTACTCGTTCCTCGTCGGTCACGCGCAATGCCACAGCAGTTCCCACAATGCCCGCAACATTGTGAGTGCCACTTCGCCGGTCTCGCTCTTGACCACCACCAAGAATTAATGGCTCCAATGTCACGCCTTCACGTACCACCATGATTCCTACACCTTTAGGGCCGCCGAATTTATGCGACGACAACGTCAGCACATCAACGTGTGGCCACAACGTTCGCAGATCAATCCAGCATGCGGCTTGAACCGCATCTGTATGCAAGATGGCATTCTCTGCACGACCGCGCACTGCATGCGAGACAGATTCAATGTCGTTGATGGCACCAGTCTCATTGTTCACCGCCATCACCGACACCACAGACACATTGCTTGTGTCCGCAAGAACTTGACGCATCACAGATGGATCAACAGGGCCATCGGACGTAATAGGCACAACTACCCCACCAACATGCTCCACGCAATGCAGAACAGCATGGTGTTCGCTTGCAGTGCACACAGCTTGGCCACCGCGATGTCGAACGGTTCCCAGAATTGCCGAGTTAGCACCTTCAGTTCCACCGCTTGTGAACACCACTTCGCCTGGTTTGCATCCAATGGCAGATGCCACCATGTCGCGAGCCTCGTCGATGGCACGTCGAGCTTCGCGAGCAAACTTGTGCGAACCAGATGGGTTTGCATACAACACATCTCCAAATGGCTCCATGGCGTCGCGTGCCTCAGCCCGAAGTGGAGACGTGGCAGCGTGATCGAGATAGATGTAGTCCATCTGCTCAGATCCGCTTGCCATAACTGTCAGGCTACCGATGCCTCCACATGACGGTGGGCGTGGTGGACTATGACGGTGTCTGAGAAGCCGTTGCCGTCCTCATATGGAGACGCCTTTGCCGATATTTACGACGAGTGGTACGGCTCGCTCACCGATGAAGACTTCATTGCAGCACTGTCACGTCGTCTTCCCCCACATCCAGTACGCGTCTTGGAACTAGGCGTCGGCACGGGGCGACTCATTCACAAGCTGATTGCTCATCGCGCACCTCTAGTCGACGAACTAGTCGGCACTGATGCGTCCGAGAAGATGCTCGCAATCGCCGAGTCAAATGGTCTTCACCACCTAGTGACACTTGAGTGCAGCGATTTCTCTCAACAACTTCCCGCGGGACAATTCGATGCAGTCTTCGTGGGCTACAACACTCTCTTCAATCTTCCAGACGATGAATCGCTCACATCCTGTCTGTCATTGGTCACCCACTCATTGACCCCTCACGGATTCTTCATGTGCGATCTCGTGATTCCCCGCGGCGATAGCAACGAAGAGTTCAGCGAGGAACGCATCATGGCCAATGGGGACCGAGTCACTAGTTCAAGCCGCCACAATCCAGCACTGCGCACCATCTCGGGCGCTTTCACTCACACCACCAACGATGGCCAATCAGTGGTTCGTCCGTGGAATGTCCACTACGTCACTCCCCAACAACTTGATGAACTTGCACACGATGCTGGCATGCGCCTTGTTGAGAGAACAGCTAACGGACATGGGCAACCGTTTTCGAACGATTCATCTCGGCACATCAGTACATACATCCTGAGGTAAACGTCACCTGAATACAGCGAAGGCTCCACAAAAACGAGTCAATTCCGACCTATCCTGAAAGCACCGTGAGTCAACTACGCCTCAATCTCCTCACCGGCCGCTGGGTCACAGTGGTTCCTAACCGCGCAAAGCGCGCAACCGACTTTGCGCCTCGTGCTCCACAAGTGGAAACAGACACCGACAGTGAGTGTCCGTTCTGTCCAGGTTCTTCTCGCCCCGATGCTCCGTTGTTTGAACAACTCGGTCCTGATGGCAACTGGAAAATGCGAGTGGTACCAAACCGTTACCCAGCATTTGAAGGAGACGAGTCTCTCGCAGTGCGAAATTTAGGTCCCGTTCACGTCATGGCCGAAGCAAGTGGCACACACGAAGTGTTTGTGTTTGCCCCTGATCATTCCGTGCGTCTGGACATGTTCTCTGACGACAAGATCAAAGAATTGATGTCTGCACTGAAGAGTCGCTTCGTTGCTCACGCCAACACACCGAACATTCGCTACACACAAGCCATCGTCAACCATGGTCGCGAAGCAGGCGCGTCACTTGCTCACCCACACGGACAACTCCTTGGACTGCCGTTTGTTCCGGGCGAGATTCTTGAAGAAGAACGCGCATTCGAACGATTCAAGGGCGGCTGCTTGGTGTGCACCACCGTGGAAGCAGAAACAGACTCAGAGCGTTTTGTTCTTGACAACGAACATGCCGTTGTTATCTGCCCATTCTGGAGCTCAAGCCCGTTTGAACTTCTCATCATGCCGAAGGCGCATCATCAACATCTCACCGATGCATCAGATGAAGCACTCACCGCAGTGGGCATTGCCATTCGCGACTCGCTTGCCCACCTTGTGCGAGCACTTGGCGACATTG
Source organism: Ilumatobacteraceae bacterium (assembly GCA_049433485.1). GTDB lineage: Bacteria > Actinomycetota > Acidimicrobiia > Acidimicrobiales > Ilumatobacteraceae > UBA2093. The sequence goes on from JBMTEX010000040.1 coordinate 17,488, forward strand.
CTTTCAACTTGGTCTTCCATACAGCGCCATCGCATCACGAGGGCATGTACCACTGGCATGCACACTTGTGGCCAAAGCTCACCACTGCTGCAGGTTTTGAACGAGGGACCGGAGTCATGATCAACATCGTGGCACCAGAAACCGCAGCTGCCGAGTTGCGCAACGTCTCGGTGCAGGCATAACTCGTGGGAAAGATTCGCGTCTCCATCGATATCAATGCAACACCTGCAAAGGTGTGGGAAATTGTGGAACCGGTGGAGCGCCACATTGATTGGATGGCAGACGCCGTAGCAATCCGTTTTCAAACAGAACAAACACGTGGCACTGGCACAACGTTTTTCTGTGACACCAAAGTTGGCCCCATCAAATTGGTGGATGTCATGACCATCACCGCATGGGAACCAGAAAAAGTCATGGGTGTCGCACACACCGGCGTAGTCACTGGAACTGGCGAATTTACGTTGGAGCCAATTGGAACCACGGGAACACGATTCACCTGGACCGAATCACTCGACTTTCCATGGTGGCTGGGTGGCCCACTGGGCGCACTTGTTGGTGGACAAATTGTCATGAAAGCTATTTGGCGCCGCAACTTGCGCGAATTAAAGAAACTTGTGGAAACGGCTTAAGCCAACAAGCGAATCAGGGCGGTTGTTCCAACGCCCAACACAATGATGACTGCGAATGGCAATTTCTTCCATGTGGCCAGTGCCGCAACAGCTAAACCTGCTGCTCGCGCATCAATCCCAATTGCTTGACCAGTGGTGAACGTATCTTTGGCAATGAGACCTGCCAACAGCGCGGCTGGAATGAGAAGTAAGCAGCGCTCTAGCACTGGCGGCATGGTGCGTTGACCAATAATCACTGCCCCGAGCAACTTGAACCCATACGACGCCGCCGCGAGTAAGAAGATAAACGTCCAACTCATGGTGTGCCGTCACTCGCCGGTGTCGGCGTTGATTCAGTTGGTGCTACACCAAAGAACATGCCGAGAGCCGACACAAGGATGGGAAGTCCAATCGGCATAAACGGAGCCAACAACACAGCTGCACATGCGCCGAAGAGAGCGGCTCTCTTGCCAACGGTTGTTCGAAGATGTGGCGCCAACATGGCAATGAACATCACGGGGAATGCGGCATCAAGTCCGAGGTCATTTGGATCAATGTTTGAACCAATGACTGCCCCAACGAATGTGCCACCACACCAGCTGGCGTACAGGATTGGTGCAGAAATCCAAAAAGCGGTTCGTCGCGATAGCTCGTTATCTTCGGCCGTCACCAACGCCGTGGTCTCATCAATCACCCACTGCGCACCGATTAATCGCATCGGTAACGAACCGCTACG
>JBMTEX010000041.1:0-17857 GCA_049433485.1 Ilumatobacteraceae bacterium
ACTTAACGGTGTAGTTCGCTATTTGCTTGACGGACACGTAAACGAACAGTGAATGCAGAATCCCCGGACAAAATTCCGCTTCGTGCAAAAAGTCGACCAGTCTCCCAATTGCTAAGCCCCAATTCTGGTCTCAACAATGCGAACTGACCATCAACCCAACGTGTGAAACCGTCTCCAACGAAGGGAGCATTTGCGTGTGTCCATACGTACTCAGATTCCTTTTCTGACTCCGAGATGACCGACACAACAAATTGTGGAGAATGGGCGTTAAACAAGTCCACCGCCTGACTCACGGAGTTGACGATTGCAACGGCAAATTCAGGATTCTCTTCCCATTCGAATTCTCTTCCTACATCAGACTCCGAAGCCACAGATATTTGTGACTCCACCGCTTCCCTGGCATCACGAATCACTGTGATGTCTTGAGTCTGAGGTAAAAACTCCTCCGCGCCATTAACTGCATGAATTCGCGGGGCACGTCCACGTGACCGTCCCGCACGATGCGCCGATTCAAACACAATTGGAATGAGTTCTTCTGCTCTAGAACGAGGGATGCAAATAGTGTTCAACGTGTTGCACACTTTTCTATCTAGCGAATATTCTACCACCGAACTCAAGCGCTTGGAATTGCATGTTTCACCAACAACCATCCATGCACCACCAGTGCCATGCAAACTCACTGCAATTCCAGATTGTTGAGCGATGGAACCCAATTCCGACACCGCCGACCCCGAACCACGCGCAACCGCAAGAGCTAATTGTTTTTGGGAGAACAACGACCATCCCGCTGCATGCTCTGGAGAATCCAAGAGAACTACTGCATGTTCGGGCAATCCCGCTTTCTTCAGTGATGGCGTAATGATCTTCGACATAATGGCGCGTGCAGTGGCTAAGGCATCACTTCCAATGCGAAAGACAACGGTGTTACCACCCTTCAAAACACCTGTGGCATCAGCGAATACGTTGGGACGGCCTTCAAAGACAAATCCCAGCACACCCAAAGGTGTACGCCACTGCTCCACAGTCCAGCCGTCATGGATCACCTCCGAGAGTTTCTCTTCTCGAGAGAGGTCAAGGTCGCGCCACATTCGAAAAGCAGACACCATGTCAGCTCGCATCTTTGACGACAACACCAAACGTGTGGTGGACCGTCCACGACTGCGTGCAGACGAAACATCTGCAGCATTTGCGGTGGCAATGTGATCAAACACTGAATCTGAAGCCAACAGATCTGCGGCTGAGTCGAAAAATGCATTGATGGAAGAATCCGAACAGACCGACAACGAGGAAAACGCCGAGGCTGCTTGCGTCACACCGTCGGTGACCAATGAATGAATAGAAGCCGGAATTCTCTTGAGTGCTCCAGATGAGGAGATACCCAGAATGACGTCACCTTCTTCAATGGAGTCAGCAAAATCTGCACTGACTTCCACGATTTGTTGACCAACAAGTACTTTGTCGCCGGCTTGAAGCCGCATGTATGAAGCCATTGTTCTATTCTGCTAGTTGTGAGCTCAGAAGTCATCAATCGTTTCTATTTCCGACAACTCCTCAGCGGTCAAGACTTTGCTCAATCAGACCCCATGGCTCGTCAAATGGTTAATTTCGCCTATTTACTGGGTGATCGTGCATCTGGTGAATGTGTTGTGGTTGATCCGGCCTATGCGGTGGACGATCTCGTGACTGTTGCAGAAAACGACGGAATGAAAATTGTGGGTGCACTGGCAAGTCACTATCACGCAGACCATGTTGGCGGGTCCATGATGGGCTATTCCATCGAAGGAATTTCTCGCCTTCTGGAGACCCAACAGATTCCCATTCACGTGAACGAGAATGAAGTTCCCTGGATAGTGAAGACAACCGGAGTCTCGGAAGGAGACTTACATGCGCACGCATCTGGTGATGTTGTCGCAGTGGGTGAGCTAGAGATCACTTTGATTCACACTCCAGGTCATACACCGGGAAGCCAATGTTTCTTAGTAAACGGCTGCCTCGTATCTGGCGACACACTGTTCCTTGATGGCTGCGGACGAACAGACCTACCTGGGTCTGATGTTGGCCAGATGTATGAAAGTCTCAGCAGGCTGGCTTCCTTGCCAGACGAAACCGTTGTTCTTCCTGGTCACCGCTATTCAGAACCACCGGCGGCGCGCTTAAGCGATGTGAAGCAGTTCAATTATGTGTACAAGCCGAAATCAAAAGAGGCGTGGCTCGCCATGTTTGGTCACGACTGATTACAGGAACGAAGACGACAAAACACTAACTCCTGACAACAGCAGCATTCCAAGGACCAATTTTCTGAAGTGTTCAACTTTGACTTTTGGTCGCAATAGATAGCCCACCTTTAATGATGTAAATAAGAAGGGCAATGAGACAATTGCCGCGAGCAGCCCGTTCATTTCGACCGAACCAGATGAGCCGAAAAGAATCAGTGCGCCGATGTTCGATATCGCAAACACGGCGTTGATGGTGGCGCGAAAGACATGTGGCTCTATCCCCCGTGCCTGCAATAAGAACACCAATGGTGGACCATTGGTAGATGTAGATGTTGAAAGTACTCCACTGAGCCACCCCATTAGCCAATCCATTGATTTTGATTGGCCTCGAAATGAGAAACCTCGCGCCAGAACAAAGGTGGCAATGAGCACAACAACACCTAGTGCAAATCTCATGACAGATTCAGAGATCACGAGGAAAACAACAAACCCGAACGGCATCCCGAGATATGCGGCGATAGAAAGTCGCTTGGCCATAGCCAAATCGGCGAAGCGACGATCAATGATGGCTTGCAACGTGGTGGAAACAGTTCCAATCATGGTCGCCACAATGACGGCTTGATGAGGCTCTATCACCAATGTCATCAACGGAACTGCGAGTAATCCAAACCCGAAACCCGCAAGAGATTGAGCCAGAGACGACACTGCAACGACAAGAACAACCCATCCAATGTGAAGAAGATCCACTCTTATTGCACCAATGAATCAAGAGCTTCGTTGAAAACACTGGTGTGATAGTCCACATCGGCCTCAGTATGAGCAGGAGACATGAGGGCCATGTTGTGGAACGGCGTCATCAGAATTCCCCTATTGATATAGAACAGATGCAAGTACGCATCTAATTCATGATCGATGCTGTTGGCGGCATCGCGCCCGTTTCGAGGTGGAGGGCAAAACCAGTACTCCGCACGGCAACCCAACTGCTGTACGTGCCAGTTGAGTCCGCGTTGGGTGTATGCGTCTCGGACCCCAGAAGTCCACTTAGAAGCCAATGGAATCATTCGGTCGTAGTCGTTTTCAAGCAAGGTGGAAGACAATGTTGAGCGAATTGCTGCCATTGCAAGTGCGTTGCCTGTGAGAGTTCCGCCAACCCCAGAGACATCAACATCATCCATTGCCATCTCTGACTCGAGTCGAGCCGCAACATGCTCACTCAGGCCATACACGGCTGCAGGCATTCCACCAGCAATTGGTTTGCCGATGACAAACATGTCTGGTTCGAGATTCCACGCTTTTGTACAGCCACCCGGGCCTGCACAAATGGTGTGAGTTTCATCGATGATGAGTAACACTCCATGTCGACGAGTGATTTCTCGAACACCATCTAAGTAGCCGGGGTCAGGCAACACAATTCCAATATTGGTGAGTGCTGGTTCCATTAATAAACACGCAACATCACCCTGTGACAACGATTGGTCTAACGCATCGAGATCATTGAACGGAACAACAACAGTCGTATCACGAGGATGGAAAGCGGGACCCAATGCACCTGGCCGTGGAATGACATTGCCGTTGTCATCTAGAACAGCAAGTGTCTCGTCAACTGTTCCGTGGTAACACCAGTCGATCACGGCAATCTTTGGGCGACGTGTGAGATGACGACTGAATCGGAGAACAAACCTGTTTGCATCCGTAGCAGTCATGGCGAATTGCCATTTCGGTAGACCGAATCGGCGTGTGAGTTCTTGTGAGACCCACACAGAATCGTCGCTCGGAAGCATTGTGGTGATACCCGACATGGCACGCGCATGCAGAGCATTGGCCACCTGCGGTAATCCGTGACCCGTCATAGCCCCCGTGTCGCCCAGGCAGAAATCGATGTACTGACGCCCGTCCACATCTGTGAATGAGGCCCCCTCAGCATGTTGAAAGAACAGCGGAAACCGCCCTGGCCACCGAACCATCCACGGCATGGGAACACCAGACAGAAGATGCGAGTTTGCCTGGATGGCTAGGGCTTGTGAGGCTGGATGAAGAGAATCGAAGAGGTTGAGCTCTGCTTCCATTCGCGTTTTCAGGACTGATCGGTCCACATCGCCTCCTTACAAGCCACGTTCCACCCTAGATTCCGCCGTGCTGCATGCGATGGATTCGGAGCGGATGTCCAATGATTCAGCCATTCCGCTTTTACATTTCGTACACTTTCACTATGTCTGCGACCACGACAACTCCCCTGCGCATCAATTACGCACGTCTGAGATCGCGACTGATGGACCTTGCCTCCATCGGCGAAATTCCTGGAGGAGGTTGCGCTCGGCTCGCATTGACAGATGAGGATCGATTCGGACGCGATCTAGTGGTGCAATGGATGAAGGACCTCAACCTAGACATCACCGTCGATGTCGTCGGCAATGTTGTCGGCGTCTGGAATGTGGGCTCAGGAGACCCTGTCATGACCGGGTCACATATCGACACCGTTCGGACAGGTGGAAAGTATGACGGCAATCTTGGCGTGCTCGCAGGGTTAGAAGTCGTTCAGACATGTCAAGAGAATTCATTCATACCGTCGCGTCCTTTGGCCGTTGCTTTCTTCACCAACGAAGAAGGCGCTCGATTCGCGCCGGACATGTTTGGTTCGTTGGTCTTTGTTGGCGGTTGGAGTGTTGAAGAAGCTCTCGACACCATCGGTATTGACGGTGCACGGGTAGGAGATGAACTAGAACGCATCGGATACAACGGAGCAACGCCCTGTCCATCTCAGGCTCCTCACGCATTTGTAGAACTACACATCGAACAAGGTCCCGTTCTGGAACAAAAGGGATTCACCATTGGTGCTGTCACAGGCGTGCAAGGTATTAGTTGGCAAGAAGTTGTGGTCTCGGGCCAATCAAACCACGCAGGCACTACTCCTATGAATCTTCGTCATGACCCTGCGTATGTGGCGTCTTCTATCGCGGTTTTTTTGCGCGATCTTGCACGTCGGTATGGCGGGCATCAAGTGTGCACTGTCGGAAAGATTGACCTTCACCCCAATCTCATCAATGTTGTTCCATCCACAGCCACCCTCACGCTTGATGTGAGAAACACCGATGAAAACCGACTGAGGAAAGCCGAAGAGGAAATTCAGGAGTATCTAGAGAAGTTGGCTGAAGAAGAAGGCGTCACTATTACATCACGTCAACTTGCACGATTCGAACCAGTGGAATTCGACGAACGAATCGTTTCGCTTGTGGAAGATATGGCCACCGAACATGGTCACTCAGTTATGAGGCTGCCAAGTGGTGCTGGACACGATGCACAGATGCTCGCTCGGATATGTCCAGCAGCAATGATCTTTGTTCCCAGTATTGACGGAATTAGCCACAACCCTGCTGAGAACACCTCTGATCAGGATCTTGAGGCAGGCGCCAACTTGCTTCTTCACACAATGCTTCGATTAACAGACATGGAGACACAATGAGTCGCGTTATCACTGTGGGAGCAGCCCAATTAGGTCCCATCCAGAAACATCACACACGCGAGGAAGTTGTACAGAGACTTATTTCCCTATTACGAACCGCAAGCCAGGCGGGGTGTGATTTGGTGGTGTTCCCTGAATTGGCTCTCACAACTTTCTTTCCACGATGGTTCATAGACAACATCGGAGAAGCTGACCATTGGTATGAAACCGCGATGCCGTCACCCGCAACACAACCATTGTTTGATGAAGCAAAAAAGTTAGGCATTGGCTTCTGCCTGGGATATGCAGAGATCACAGAAGACGGCCATCGATACAACACCCAGGTTCTTGTTGAAAAGGATGGCTCCATCGTTGCGAAGTATCGCAAAGTGCACATTCCTGGACATGAACATCATGAACCCGATCGTCCGTTCCAACATGCAGAGCGCTACTACTTCGAACCGTCAATGGAAGGTTTCGGAGTGTGGCACGCATTCGGTGCTCGGATGGGAATGATGATCTGCAACGACCGTCGCTGGCCAGAGTCTTACCGAGAGATGGGACTTCAAGGCGTAGAGATGATTTTGTGCGGATACAACACGCCCATTCATTATGTACCAGACCCCAGCCAAGACATTCTCCAAGGTTTTCACAATGCATTAGTCATGCAGTCAGGTGCCTATCAAAATGGCACGTGGGTTATTGGTGTTGCCAAGGCCGGTGTGGAAGAAGGCGTCGACTCTCTTGGTCAGAGCATGATTGTTGCGCCTTCTGGACAAATTGTCGCTCAAACATTCACTACTGATGATGAGCTCATTACAGCGCGTTGCGATCTTGATTGGTGCAAGCGCTACACCGGAACACTGTTTGATTTCGAGAAGTACCGACGCCCAGAGGTCTACACGCGAATCACGTCGCAACGCGGAGCAATCATCATCTGATGTCGTTCACGACTCCTGGTCTCGTTTGTGGGCATCACCACCTCTATTCCTCACTGGCCCGAGGAATGCCTGCGCCACCCCATGTTCCACAATCCTTCATCGGGGTTCTGGAGAATATTTGGTGGCGTCTCGATGCCGCACTTGATCTCGACATCATTTATTGGTCAGCTGCCCTTGGAGCTGCAGAAGCTCTTCTTTCTGGCACCACGGCAATCATCGATCATCACGAAAGCCCATCGGCCATTGAAGGATCACTTGACGCCATAGCAAACGCATGCGACCTCGTTGGAGTGCGACACATCCTCAGTTACGGTATTACCGACCGCTGGACTGACGGCTCACTGGTTTCATCAGTCTCACCTGACACTCCAATGAGTGATGCAGCACGTCGCGGGCTTCAGGAGAACGAGCGCTATTTACGGACTGGACGCTCAGCAATGGTGGGTGTCCACGCCGCATTCACATGCGGAGATGAATCATTGCATGCGGCCGCAGACTTAGCCCGGCGCTATAACACTGGTGTCCACATTCATGTTGCTGAAGGCGTAGACGACAGAGAGGCAGGAAGTCGACTCAAAAACCTGGCGACAGATGAGTGGCTTTTGGTGCATGCAGTGCGCCTTGTAGATGACTTGCCAGGCACCATTGCACATAATCCGCGTTCCAACATGAATAACGCCGTCGGATACGCAGCTCCATCGCGCCGCAGCAATCGAATCATTTTAGGAACCGACGGAATTGGCGCAGACATGTTGGAAGAATTCCGTCTGGCATACGCACGACATAGAGAGTTCGAACTCACAGCCACCCCCGAGAGAGCTTGGTCGTGGCTACAGAACGGCCAACATTTTTTCCCCGAGGTGCAAAAAGATGAAGTGCGCTGGTCGTACGACAACGCCGACAGCCCATGGCATAACGCTTTCACGCCCGGCATTCGTGCAGTGGACGTATCCATCAACGGCATCCAACGAGTCTCGAATGGAGAAGCCCTGACATTTGATCTCAATGAAATCCGAGCGAAGGCGGCTGAGGCCGCACAACGATTGCACGAAAGGTTGTAAACGTGCCTGTACTACTACCCAAGAGTTTGAGTGAGGCAACAGCGATGCTTGCCGATAATTCAAGCGCCACACTTCTGTCTGGTGGCACAGATCTCATGGTCGAAGTTAACTTCAATCATAGAAAACCAGAATCTGTCATTGCACTTCGACACGTTCCTGAACTTCACAATTGGGCCATCAATAAAGAGCAAGGAACTGTTTTTATAGGTGCGTCAGTTCCGTACAAGGCGATGGAAATGGGCCCACTTGCAGAGGCTGTTCCATCACTAGCTCAAGCAGCGCGCACAGTTGGCTCACCGCAAATACGTGCGGCTGGATCAATTGGTGGAAACCTTGGAACTTGCTCACCTGCTGGTGATTCTCTTCCTGTCTTATCGGCGCTCGACGCAACCGTTCATCTCGTATCAACAAACCAAGAACGCACACTCCCCTTCTCTGATTTCATGGTGGGCCCAAAGAAGAACGCGCGACAACCAGACGAGATCATCACTGGCGTCACTCTCCCTATTGCAAATGGTCGACAGGGCTATGCCAAGGTTGGTGTCCGCAATGCCATGGTTATTTCTGTGGCATCAGCATGTTTTGCCCTTCAAAACAACTCAGCACGCATTGCGTTAGGAAGTGTTGGTCCAGTCATTATTCGTTGCACCGAGGCTGAGAAATATCTAAACGATGTTTTATCAAGTGGGGCAAATGTTGATCGTGACACAGCTGAAGAATTCGGACGTTTAGTGGCTAGTGAATCACGACCCATTGATGACCATCGATCAACGGCCGCATATCGACGCCACGCAGTCGGCGTCTTGGCGCAGCGACTAGTACTGAGAGGACAAGAATCATGAGTTCTAATGAGATGTACACACTGAAGGTGAATGGTGTCGAGCACCATGTCAAAGACGCATGGGTTGGGGAAAGCCTGCTCTATGTGCTTCGCGAGAGATTGCATTTACCGGGCGCTAAGGGTGCTTGCGAGCAAGGTGAATGTGGTAGCTGCACCGTCTTTTTAAATGGCGAGTCAGTCTGTAGTTGCCTTGTATTGGCTGCCAGTGCAACGGAATGCGACATCGCAACTGTTGAAGGTCTGCATGCTGACGGATCTCTCACGGATGTACAAGAAGCCTTCATAAATGAAGGTGCGGTGCAATGTGGTTTTTGTACACCAGGTCTCGTCATGGCCGTACACCATCTCTTGGATGAGAAGCCATCTCCTACTGAACACGAAATAAAAGAAGCGTTGTCGGGAAATATCTGCCGTTGCACCGGTTACGGACGTATTTTTGCCGCAGTAGATGCGGTGGTGGCCGTACGCCAGGGAGAAAAATAATGAGTGCTGTCAAAACAAAACGCGATGTGCTCGGTACTAGTGCGCTACGGCCAGATGGCGCGGCAAAAGTACGAGGCGATTTCAAATTCACATCAGATTTGCATGCTGAAAACATGCTGTGGGGTGCCACATTGCGCTCTCCGCATGCGCACGCACGTATCGTTTCTATTGACACCACTGAGGCTTGGAAGATCTCCGGAGTGGAAACCATCATTACTGCAGATGATGTTCCCGGCTCCCCCACATACGGACTCATTAGCCAAGATCAACCTGTATTTGCTCGAGACGTGGTGCGCTACATGGGAGAGCCTGTTGCGGCTGTTGCAGCAGATCATCCAGAAACATGCCGTCGCGCGCTTGCGGCAATCAAGGTGGTGTACGAGGAACTACCCATTCTGAGCGATCCGGAGATAGCTATCTCGGGCCCGTTTGACCCCATTCATCCCGATGGCAATCTGATTCGCCATCAACGCATTGTCTATGGAGATTCTTCTGCAACGGGACCTATTGTTGTGGAAGGCACCTACGACATTGGAATGCAAGACCAAGCATTTCTGGGGACGGAAGCAGCACTCGGATTTCCAGACCACGACGGGCACGGCGTTGAAGTGCACGTAGCGACGCAATGGCTTCATGAAGATCAGAAACAGATGGCTGCTTGTTTAGGTCTACCCGAGAATCGCGTGAGACTTGTTCTTGGAGGAGTTGGCGGCGCATTTGGAGCACGCGAAGACATCAGCCTTCAAGTTCACACAGCCCTGCTTGCGCTCAAGACTGGACGCCCGGTGAAGATGCAATACGGCCGCGAGGAAAGTTTCTTTGGCCATGTGCATCGTCACCCAGCAAAGATTTGGATGCGACATCATGCCGATGCAGAGGGTCGAATCATAAAGATTGAAGCCAGATTTGTATTTGATGGAGGTGCGTACGCATCTACCTCTTCTGCAGTTCTCATTAACGGAGTCACGCATACACAAGGTCCGTACGTTTGCCCGAACGCTGTTGTAGATGGCTATGCCGTGCGTACCAACAACCCTCCGTGTGGTGCAATGCGTGGATTCGGTGTTGTGCAAGCGTGTTTTGCACACGAGGGCCAGATGGACAAACTGGCCGAGGCAGCTGGGCTCTCGCCTGTTGAAATCCGCCTGCGTAACGCAATGACAACAGGCGACAAACTCATCACTGGTCAAACTGTTGAAAGCGTCGCACCAGTAGAACGCCTGATCAGAGAGACAGACAGTATCCCCTTGCCAGATGAATTGAGCGACACGCATCATGAACTAGATCTGCCAGGAGGCTCGGGCATCACCGCCGAACGTCAGCACATACGACGAGGCGTTGGATGGGGCGTCAGCATCAAGAACATCATGTACAGCGAAGGCTTTGACGATTACTCCACTGCACGTTGCACATTGCGTGACGGCAAGGTTGTTTTGAAATTTGCTACCAGCGAGGTTGGTCAGGGTTTTGTCACATTGGCGCCACAGATCGCACGTTCTGTCCTGGGTGTTGATGATGTTGTGTGCGACACCATTGATACCAACATTGGTTCTGCTGGTTCCACGTCAGCCTCCCGTCAAACATGGATGAGTGGCGGTGCAGTTGATGGCGCTTGCAGACTTGTCAGAGAACGCCTGTTTGAACATGTCGGAAAACTTCACGGCATTGATCCCATCAGACTGGTAATTGAAGACACCGACATCGTCGACACTGTGGGAACTCTTCGTCTTTCCGTCGTTGAAGCAACAACAGGAATCACATTCTCTGAAGAGTTCGAACACCACCATCGCACAACCGAAGATCTTGACGAGAACGGACAAGGCAACTGCCACGTAGCTTTCGCATTTGTTGCGCATCGAGCAGTAGTAGACGTTGATCCAGAACTCGGATTGGTAAAGGTTGTTCAGATAGCCACCACGCAAGATGTTGGCCGAGCCTTGAATCCCCTTTCTGTCCTTGGACAGATAGAAGGTGGAATTGCACAAGGACTGGGCCTGGCAGTGATGGAAGAGATTGTCGTTGACAAAGGTCGAGTCAGAAACCCAAGTTTCACTGACTATTTGTTGCCCACAGCGTTAGACGCTCCCGTGGTCGTTGCACGATTGGTGGAAGAGCCCGACCCGCAGGCCCCATTAGGTGCTAAAGGAGTTGGCGAACCTCCATGTATTTCGGTGACTCCAGCCATCGTGGCGGCTATCCGAAATGCAGTTGGGCGTGATATTCCACGTTGCCCTGTGCGACCACAAGACATCTGTTTATAGGTCAACCAAAGACTTGTTTCGTATACGGATTTTCAAAGATTCTGTGTGGATCTTGTTGGTTCCTCTCTGAGAGGAAATCTGAGAAGCGTGGGTACAAGCCCGCAAGTTCATCTGAATTCCGATGATGAATCTTGCCCCAATGTGGTCGCGCGTTGTAGTTGCGAAGAATGTCCTCCACATCTCGGAAGAACGGCTCAAATTCCATTCCTTTGAAAACATGAACGGCGATGTAAGCACTTTCACGACCAAAGGAAGTTGAGAGGGGTACATCGTCAGATGCGGTGAATCGCACTTCCACTGGAAAATTCAACAAATAGCCCTTGCGTTCCACCATTGAACGAATGTCACGCAGAGCCTCCGGCAGAGCATCTGACGGGATGGAATGTTCCATCTCATAAAAGCGAACAAGTCGTGGACTAGCGAAAATCTTGAAACTGTGATCGATGTATTTCCTTGAGCCAGACGACGGCAGCGCAGTAGCCAAACGTGGAATTAATGTGGGACGTACGCGTCCCAGATGACACAACGCACCGAAGGCGTAATTCTCCATGAATGTTTTCTCAATCCAGCCCTTCACTCGCGGTAACGGTTGAAGGGGTTGAGTGGTTCGATTGTTTCGTTTAGTCAACGCCCATTTCGTATGAGGAATCCAGAAGAACTCAAAGTGATCGTTGGACGTCTTCAACTCGTCAATGTTGTCCAACACATCGTTCAACTTCATCGGCATCTCGTGAGCTTCAAGTGCAAATGCATCGACAACCTTTAAGGTGCACTCAGTCAGTACACCAAGCGCACCAAGCGACACTCGACCAACGTCTACCACGTGTGCATTGTGGGACGAATTGGCCTCGACGATATGACCCTCTCCATTCACAAACTTCATTCCCACCACTTGAGCAGCCAAGCCTGGAAGATTGATTCCGGTGCCATGAGTAGATGTAGAGATGGCACCAGCGACGGTCTGATAGGCAATATCTCCAAGATTCGGCATGGCCAAACCCTCTGCGTGAAGTAGTTGATTCAGGTCGTTCAACGTTGTTCCTGCACCAACCGTGACAGTTCCAGCAGTTCGATCTATGGAGTACACGCCAGACAACTGGTGAATGTTCAGCAGAATGCCATCAGTGGCAACAGCGGGTGTGAAGCTGTGCCCAGAACCCGTCACGCGTACTTTCTGGCCACGCTGGATAGCCCTGCTGACCTCAATACTCACCTCATCGGCAGATGCCGGAGCCACAATTGCGGACGGCTGTGCCACCACATTTCCCGCCCAGTTCTTCCACTGTTTGCCCATTGCCCTATTCATAGTCCATCGTGGACAAAAAGACATGCTCCATCTTCACGACGCCGTCCCCATAAGGCATAGGGTGTAGATACTTGCCCCACTAAAGGAGCCCTTATGACGAAGACACAAGTTCCCCTCGTTGAATACCTGGTCCTGTCCCCCACGCCACATCTGGTTGCCAACGAGTGCACTTCATGTGGTGCTCGATTCTTCGATCGTCGCAATGCATGCGCCTCATGCTTTGCCGCAGATTTCACACAAGTAGACATTGCAACGGAAGGCGAAGTTCGCTCTTTCACCATTGTCACATTTGCGTCTCCTGGTGTTCCGGTTCCATTTGTTGCTGCAATTGTTGACTGTGGTGGAACCAGTGTTCGAGCAAACATCATCAATTGTGATCCCACACCAGAGAAGGTGCACTTGGGATTAAAAGTTCGCCTCGCCACGTATTCACTTGGTGACGACGACAACGGCGTCGAAGCCGTCGGCTTCGGATTTGAACCCATCTCATAACAAGAACTACTCAGAAAAAGGATTATCAACATGGCATCAGACGACATCTACATCCTCGGTATCAACATGACAAAGTTCGGAAAGTATCCGGACAAAGACACCGTCGACCTTGCAAGCGAAGCAGTGATGGCAGCACTGGCCGATGGTGGCGTCACCATGCGCGACATGGGTGTCATGGCTGCTGGTTGCCTCATGGGACAAGGCGGCATCGGCCAGATGATTCAAAAGCAGGTAGGCCAAACAGGAATTCCCGTTTACAACGTGTCCAATGCATGCGCTACTGGCGCCACAGCACTGCGTACGGCAATCATGGCCATCAAGGCTGGCGAATGTGACATGGGCCTTGCTGTGGGCGTTGAGAAGTTGGCTGGCGTAGGTCTCCTCGGAGCAGGTGCTGGCGCGAAGGGCACTGGGAAAGAGTGGAAGCCATCAGGACGTTACGGCGCGGTACAAAACGTTGATGGCTACATCGGCACGGCAAACATGCCGGGAACCTTCGCGCAAGTAGGCATGGAGTACGGACACAAGTATGGCGGTGCAACATTTGAAGTGTTCGCAAAGATTGCGGAGAAGAACCATGCACACTCCACCCTCAATCCACTTGCTGCTTATCAAAAGAAGATGACGCTTGATGAGATTATGAACGACGTGATGATTGCGTATCCCAACACTCGTTCCATGTGTTCTGCAAACTGCGACGGAGCTGCGGCTGCAATTGTGGTGAGTGGCGAGAAGTTGAAGACCATGTCACGTGAACAACAGCGCCGCGCTGTGAAGGTGTCTGCTTCAGTGCTCACCAGCGATCCGTACCAAGAGGCATGTCAAGTTCTTCCAGATGTCAACACCCTGACACGTATTGCAGCCAAGAAGGCATACGAGCAAGCTGGTGTGTCACCCCAAGATCTCGACCTTGTCGAACTTCACGACTGTTTCGCAACAGCCGAACTTGTGCACTACGACAACTTGATGCTCTGCGAAGAAGGCAGCGCGGTTGATTTCTTCAACTCGGGCGCAACTTGGCGCGATGGTTCGACCCCAGTGAACGTCTCTGGCGGGCTTGAATCCAAAGGTCACCCCATCGCCGCAACCGGTATCGCGAATATCTGGGAGGTGTGCCATCACCTTCGTGGCGAAGCTGGACCCCGCCAGATTGAAGGCGCCAAAGTTGGTCTTGCACACGTGATTGGTCTTGGATCGGCCTGTGGTGTGCATATTTTGGAGAAGTCAGCACTCTGACCAACCAGCCGCTCATCTACGGAACGTGCGATTCGGCCTTTATAGCCGTTCGTGACGCCTTCATTCACAACTTCACAGAACATGGCGAAATTGGCGCCTCAGTGGCTATTGAAATTGACGGCGTTCGCATGGTGGACATCTGGAGTGGTTATTCGGATCTAGATAGGACAACGGTCTGGCACGAAGATCAACTGGTTAACGTATTTTCAGTTGGTAAAGGCGTCACGGCGGTGGTTGCTGCCCAATGCGTGGACCGCGGCGAAGTCTCGTATGACACTCGTATTGCCGATGTGTGGCCCGAGTTTGCTACGCACGGCAAACAAGACATGACACTTCGCGATGCACTAGGACACCGAACGGGGCTTCCTGCACTACGAGAGCCACTTCCCGCCTACGCCATGTATGACTGGGCTTACATGTGCGAAAAACTGGCGCATGAGAGACCGTGGTGGCATCCAGGAACCGCACACGGTTACCACGTGAATACATTCGGTTTCATTGTCGGAGAAGTATTACGACGAGTCACCAACAAGTCGGTCGGCCAACTTATCTTTGAACGAATCTCTGAACCGTTAAATGCGGACATCTACCTTGGCTGTGACAGTTCTCTGCATTCGCGAATGGCTGAATTTGAATGGCCCGGCGATGGTCCCCCAACACAACCACCCGACGGCTTGACTGACGAACAACTTCTCCAATACAACACCTACTACAACCCTCCAGGGCTCTCTGGTGCACAGACAGTGAACACCCCTGCGTGGCGACAAGCTGAGATTCCATCTACGAACATGCACGCGACTGCTCGCGGAGTTGCCCGAATGTATGCGGCGTTGTGCAGCAAAAACTTGCCTGAACTTATGACGAAGGATGTTCTTCAACAAGCAACCCAAGAAGTGTCAAATGGAGACGATGCCGTATTGGGACGAGTGTCTCGCTTCGCTCACGGTTTTCAAATTCCTATTCCTGAGCGAGGGTTTGGGCCTCATCTCGACGCGTTCGGCCACTATGGTGCCGGTGGATCAGTTGGCTTTTGTGATCCCACTTCAAAAGTGGGCTTCGGTTATGTAATGAATCAGATGGGTCCTCGTTGGCAAAATCCTCGAAACCGAGCCCTGATAGACGCGCTGTATCAATGCCTCTAACAGCGAATATGCACCACAAGCCTGCGAACATGGTGAAATGAGCGCAGCCGTCAGCATCAAGCCAATTGAGATGCTTCGCATCCCTGCATTTCGACTGCTGTGGACTAACAGTTTTCTTTTTGTTCTGGTACAAAGCACCCAACGTTTCGCCTTTGTGTGGTTGGCCCTAGACCTGGGCGCCCGTTCAGATATCAGTGGCGTCATTCTTTTTGTGATGGGAATTCCAGCTTTGCTGATCTCGTTACCCGTTGGCGTCATGAGTGACCGAATGAATCGGCGAACTCTTCTCATGGGCAGTCAGTTAGGAGCTCTGAGCATCACCGTTGCCATTGCCACCATGGTCACTACGGGTCACATCACCACTTCGTGGGCCATCGCAGGTTCTTTTGTAGCCGGAATTTTCATTGCTCTTGGCTCACCCGTGCGCACGGCGATGATCCCTACCGTGGTACCCAAAGACAAACTTGTAGGCGCCATTGCGGTCAGCACGATCGGTTCAAATATTGGTCTCATCATTGGTCCCGCAACAGCTGGACCAGTCATCAAAATCTGGGGAATTCAAGGAGCTTTCTGGTTGCAAGCCGTTCTATATGTCGTGGGATTCTTGGTTCTTGTTCCCCTCCAGATTCCCGCGGTACCAGAATCTCCTCGAAGAAAAATGAAGGACGAGATCTTCGAAGGAATCAAATTCATCAATCGAACAGAATCGGTTCGATCTCTGTTTGTTCTCTTGTCTTCGTCAACACTTTTCATGATGGCTCCATGGATTGTGCTCGGACCACAAATAGCCAGAGAACAAGCCGGCGCCACCGGCAGCCAAACAACTGCAATGTTTGCGTTGTTGGGTGTTGGTCAATTCATAACGTCCATGGCAATCATGCGCTTCAATCACAAGATGATTCGCAAGGGCTTATGGTTCATGTGCGGTCTTGTCTGGGGATCAAGTGTTCAAATGCTCTTGGGGCAATCCAATTCGATCGTGATGATGAGCATCTTCCTGTTCATGTGGGGTCTTGGTGGTGGTTTCTATATGAACCTCAACCAAACCCTCATTCAAAACAACACCCCACAACAAGTGATGGGACGAGTCATGGCTATTCATTCACTTCTCATGAGTGGATTGGCCCCAGCTGGTGCACTGCTCGTTGGCGTCGTCGCCAAACGTATCGACTCAGCACCCGTAGTGTTTTCAGGCTGCGGGTTCCTCATGCTGTCAAGCGTTGGTTACTTCCTTACCTTTAAACAGCATCTTCGCCCGATGTCCTAATTTTCGACATGTAGCAAGATGGTGTCAGCGTCTGACCGCGGGTTCAGACGAGATGCACACACAACAATTGTGTCTCCAGACTTCACCAAAGATTCTTGACGCGCAGTCTCAATGGCTGTTGCAATGGATGTTGTGATGTTGCCATCTCGTGGAACTTCCATGGGGTACACACCTCGACACACTTGCAAACGCCGCGCACGGTCAACTCCTGGAGTTGCAGCAACGATTGCACACGATGGGCGACACGAGGCCAATAATCGTGCCGAGAATCCTGTGAACGTCACTGACAAGATGAGGTCTGCAGAAATTCGCTTTGCTAACGCGCTGGCTGCAGCTGTGACTGCCGCGGCCTGCGGGTTGGCGTCTGCGTAATAGTTGGGAAGTGTTATACGTTTCTCAGCAGCTTCACAAATTTTGGCCATCACACGCACGGTGTCATTGGCGTGAGCACCAACCGCAGTCTCGGCGGACAACATGACCGCATCAAATCCGTCTCGTACCGCTCCACTTACGTCTGCGACCTCTGCGCGCGTTGGGCGCGTGGCGCTAATCATGCTCTCCAACATCTCCGTCGCACAGATGGAAATAACACCTCGCTCTAAAGCGCTTAATGCAATGCGACTTTGGGCAGCTGGAACACTTTCAAATGGAGTTTCAACACCCAAATCACCACGTGCGGCCATGACACCATCGCTCACCGCACATATTTCGTCAATTCGTTCTAGTGCTTGCGGACGTTCAATCTTGGCGAACACCAAGACGTTGTCCCCCACCAACTCGCGCACCGTAATCACATCACTTGGCGACTGTACGAACGACACTGCCACTACTTCCACGCCCATCTCGCGAGCAATCTTGAGGTCAGCCAAGTCCTTCTCCGCCAGCACTCCTCCGCTGATTTCAGTATCGGGAAGATTGACTCCTTTGCCCTTCTTTAGCAGCCCTCCGCGTACCACACGTACTTCGATATGGTCTGCTTTCACGGACGTCACCAATGTCTCTAAGCGTCCGTCGTCCATCAGAATGCGATGACCCACTTGGATACCGCGGGAACCACCACGTTCGGATGTTTCGATGCCTAGATCGGCAAGAGTGAAATGAGCGATTTCGCCATCCGTCAGTGGCATGTTGTCGCGTGCGAATCTCAGTTTTGGGCCCTGAATATCGACAAT
>JBMTEX010000042.1:0-16852 GCA_049433485.1 Ilumatobacteraceae bacterium
TTCATGCAGGCGGCGACCAATCTGGAGCTGAAGTGCAACGAACACTCGATGAGTCGGTTCGTCATTCTGGTGTTCATGTTGTTGAACGAGCCTTTGCACTCGATGTGGTCGTAGGTAAAACTGCTTCAGGTCAACGTGCAGTCGCTGGCGTGAAGGTGGCCATGTTGGATCAGTCTGGTGATGTACAGAGTGTGGGAATCGTGCTTGCACGCGCTGTCATTATTGCCACTGGTGGTTACGGTCAGGTGTACGCATCAACATCAAATCCGCCGGCTGTTACTGGTGACGGAATTGCGGTGGCATTGCGTGCAGGTGTGGAAGCGCAAGATCTTGAGTTTATTCAGTTTCATCCCACCGTTCTGTGGTGCGGACCCGATGCAACTGGTCAACAGGCTTTGATTAGTGAGGCAGTGCGAGGCGAAGGAGCAATCCTTCTCGATGCTGCTGGTCAACGAGTCATGAAAGGTGTCCACCCTCAGGAAGATTTGGCGCCCCGCGATGTGGTGGCAAATGCCATCAGTCGGCGCATGGCAGAGTCTCCCGCCGGAGTCAGCGACCATGTGTACTTAGACGCTCGTCGAATTGAAAAGTTTGAAGAACGTTTTCCGTCAATTACAAGTTCGTGTCGAGCAGTAGGAATAGATCCGCAGCGTGAACTGATTCCGGTTGCGCCTGCAGCTCACTATGTCTGTGGTGGTGTGAAGGCCACGCTAAACGGGGAAACATCTCTGCCGGGATTGTTTGTTGTTGGGGAAGCAGCATGCACGGGCGTTCATGGCGCTAATCGGTTGGCATCCAACAGCCTCACCGAAGGCGTCGTTGCGGGTACGCGTGTAGGTCGTGCATTGAGTTGGGAACTACCAGACAAAGTGGTTGACATGATTGACGACGTTGATGGCGAACTCATCGATTCGTATCATCGCGCTGCGCTTCGGTCTGCCATGTCTCGTTATGTGGGGGTATTGCGCACGCCGGATGGTTTGGCAACGGCCGCAGGAATTTTGACCACACTTGCATCAAATGCATCGTCCGACACCGTGCCAACACGTAAAGCATTTGAAGCCACCAATATGTTGACGATTGCCGTGGCAGTGGTGGAAGCGGCGAGAACTCGAGAAGAAAGTCGTGGCTGTCACCGACGCACAGATTGTGATGCCCCGTCTGATGCTTGGTTGCGTCACCTAACCTGTCGCATCGTGGATGGCCACGTGGAGGTGAAGTGATGGAACTGCATGAACTGTCAGCAGGTATTCGTCAACGTCTTCACGCACAAGGTCTAGATGCGGACTACGTCGCAAAAGTTATTCGCGAAACGGTGAGTGAGGATCTCGCTGGCGGAATCGACATCACTTCGGTTGCCACTGTCCCTGTGGAACAGCGAAGTGTTGTGTCGTTTGGGTCCCGCGCCGCTGGGTGCATTGCGGGTCTTGATGTAGCTGCGGCTGTTGTTGAAATGGTGTGCGGAGTGTCGGCGAGTGCCTTCCAGCATGTGAAGCACGACGGCGATCGTGTTGAGCGAGGCGATGTCATAGCTCGTGTTGAGGCTCCAACCCAATACATGCTCACCGCTGAACGCACCGCGTTGAATCTGTTGTGTCACCTATCTGGCATCGCAACTGCAACATCTCAGTGGGTAGATGCTGTTGCTGGAACCGGTGCCATTATTCGCGATACGCGAAAGACAACCCCGGGCTTACGAAGTCTTGAAAAGTATGCGGTTCGTTGCGGTGGCGGTCAGAACCATCGAATGAGCCTCAGTGATGCTGCCTTAGTAAAGGACAATCACATTGCAGCAGCTGGCGGAGTGGAAGAAGCATTCTCGAAGGTGCGTGCAATTTCAAGTTTGCTGCCCATTGAGATTGAAGTAGACACCCTTGATCAGTTGCGCATTGCTCTAAACGCCGGAGCAGACGTGGTGTTGTTGGACAACATGCCTCCACCGATTTTGAAACAAGCCATGGCAATTAGTGCAGAACATGAAAAGGCAACTGGTCGTGCTGTGCTACTTGAAGCAAGTGGCGGACTCACGCTGGAGAATGCCCGTTCCGTGGCGGAAACAGGTGTTCACTTCATCAGTGTTGGTGGTCTCACACATTCGTCACCAATTCTGGATATCGGACTTGACTTCGAAGCGATTGTCTAGTGAACATTGAAGAGTTGGCGGCAGTTTGGAGAAGGTTTTCAGAAACTGAATGTAAGGGCTACTCGCCTTTGTACGAGCGAATTACTTCTGCGGTAGCTGCTAGCGATGAGGTGCTTCGTCGCATCCTTCCATTACCCGCGCACGTCTATCAGCCGAACTTGCTGTTAGCAGCAGTACACGATCGAGTTCTTAAAGGGCTTGAGCCAAGACTTGAAAAAATTTACGCCGGACAAAGTTCCGACGATGCCGGTGAGGCTTTTGTCGAATGCGTCTTGCGAGCATGGGATGAACTTCTGCCTGTACTCAAAACTCGATTAGTGCAAACAAACGAAATCGGTCGAGTGGCATTTCTGACACCCGCGCTTGCTTCTCTCAATATTGAAGGACCGGTCACACTCCTCGATGTCGGAACGAGTGCGGGTCTCACCCTGGCTCGCGATAAATGTCGCATTAATTTCGGTGATTTTGGGGCCGTTGGCCCCAGTGACAGTTCAGTTGACGTTCAATGTTCAGTGTTGAATGGAAATCCGCCCATTCGGAATGTCTCAATTGACCGACTAGTCGGCTTGGATCGAAATCCAATTGACGTAAACAACCCAGATGACTTCAGGTGGATGTTGGCATGTGTATGGCCGGACACTGGACGTCTAGAGCGAACGGAAGCGGCGCTTCGTCTCGCAAGGAACTCACATTTTGAACTCATCACGGGAGATGCAATTGCGGATCTACCTGTGGTCCTTCAATCAATTGAAGGACCACTTATCGTGACGACGACATGGTCGTTGGTGTATTTGCCGTTCGATCAGTGGAAGGAATTCCCACCATTGCTAGCGAATGCGAGCAAGAGTCGCCCTGTGTATTGGATTAGCGCAGAAGCCCCTGGGGTTGTTGATGGATTGCCCCACATTGATGCGCCACAAGTGGAAGGTGCATCGGCATCGGTCCTCGGGTTGGTCACATTCAATGGCGGAGAGATCACGGATAGGCGAACTCTGGCGCATGTCCATTCACATGGCAAGTGGATGTGGTGGTACGACTAGCCGCGGGTAGCGAGCCATTTGGCTTCTAGTTCGCCCATGGGTGTGGATGGTCCAGCATTTGTCATTGGCCACAGTTCTTCGCTGATACGGCGGAAGTTGCCACTTGCACCAAGTTGACCAAGTAGCGCATACAGACCCAAGTTGATTCGCTGGATAAATACAAAACTTCGCGGCACGGTGGCGTATTGCGCGATAGCTGATGTTCTGTCGAAGGTATGTCGAACTATGGATGTTGCATATCCGGTAGTCCAGGTCATTTCTTTCGATTCACGCACTGGTTCGTAGAAGTGAGCGAAGTAATCGCCCGCTTCTTCTGTGGAAAATGGCGCATCTTTCTGGAACATTCCCGCGTCTTCAATGACGCGTCGGTATGTCTCCATGTCATTGTCGAGAACTGCCGCTTTCACCATTGATTGGAACATGTTCATCTCATCGACGGTGAAGTGTTTGATGAGGCCAAAGTCGAGAAATGTGACCTTCCCATCTTTATGAAAGATGTAGTTACCGGGATGCGGATCTCCATTGAAAGCGCGGAATCGATACAAACTACGGAACACGAATCGGAAAATTGCCTCACCAGCCATGTCTCGTTGTTCTTGTGGCCATGTGAGAACATCGGCAAATGAAGAGCCGCTTACCAATTCTGAAATCAAGATTCGAGACGTGGAGTAGTTGTGTAGAACTTCAGGAACGTGAATGAACGGGTGACCCTTATAGAAGTCTGCAAATAGCTGTTGGTTCTCTGCTTCTTTCTTGTAATCAAGTTCTTCTCGTAGACGATCCTTAATTTCGGCCACCATGTCTTCTGGGTTCAAACTCTTGAATCCAAATGCCAACAATGTGCCAAGAAGATCAGCAGTGCGTAGGTCTGCGTCAATTGCCTCGGCAACACCGGGGTATTGCACTTTCACGGCAACTGCACGTTCGCCTTGTGGTGTGCGAAGAATGGCGCGATGTACTTGGCCAATAGAAGCGGCAGCAATGGGTTCGTCGTCAAACTCAACGAACAATTCGTTTACTGTTTTGCCGAGTTCTCGTTTGATTTCTTGATGAACCAGATCAATGCTCATTGGCGGGGCGTTTGATTGCAGTTGAGACAGGGCAAGACGAAGAGGCTCTGGAAGTCCGTCGTCTAGATAGCTGGCCATTTGGCCCAACTTCATTAACGCACCTTTCATGTTGCCTAGCTCATCGGCAACTTGTTGGGCCGACTTCATTTCGCGGTCACGCGACAATTGCTCTTTACGTTCTGCACTTGCAAACAGTTTTCGCGCAGAGGTTCCAGCGTGAGCCAAGCCAATTCGTGCTCCGAGTCGTGCAAGACGACTATTGCGGCGCCACCGCGAACGGCGTTGCACTGCCTGTTTCATGATGTTGACTCTGTGGAACGTTGCTGTGCACGCTGATGAACATTTAGACATGCATTCACCAGAAGTGGCACAAAGCGATCTGCATGTGCATAGACCGCATCGTGGTCGGCCTCAATCGTCTGTACAAATGCGTCTGGGATGAGTGATGCAATAACTTCTTGTCGATGTGGGCTCACCACACGATCGTTGGTTGTCATGATGACCGACGTTGGAACATCGATAGAGCCGAGCCAACCTCGCGAGTCGTAGCGACCCAATGCAGCACCGGCCTCCAGAATTTGTCGCCACTCATGAACTGCAACCTGCTGCGCTGCCCACGGTTCCCATGTCATGGTTTTGCGTGAGAGATACAGGCGATCGCTAATTGTTTGACGCATTGACGGCGGAGCAATTCGTGCCAGCGCGCCAACTCCGGCAAGTGCAGTAAACGCAAGTCGTTCTTGCCGTGTGGTGACAAAGTGCCCAGCTGTTGCAGCAAGCACTAATCCGCGAACGCGATGTTCGTGTCTTTTCCACATCAACTGTGCGATAGTGCCACCCATGGAATAACCAACTGGAATGAATGTGGAGATTCCAAGTTGGTCGGCCAACATCGCTGCATCGTCTGCGCAATCCGACAAACGGAATGTTTGTGATGAGCGAATACCGCGCCCATGCCCACGATGATCTAAAGCAATAACTCGGAAATGTTGACCGAGAGCTTCGTAACACATGAACCAGTTGAGATCTGAAGTGGCTGTCCAGCCATGCAACAAGATCAAGGTTGGTGCACCTTCAGGGCCGGGAACTTCGCGATAAAACGTGGTGCCACGACCAGGTAGGTCAATGTGTTGACCCACCGGAAGCGAGGGGATGAGGTGTTCGCTCAGCCTTCCACCTTCATTACTGTGACGGACACCTTTGCGCCATTTTCCAAGGTGATGGAGACCTTGCTTCCTTCGGATTGACCCAAGAGTGCAGAACCAATCGGGGAGACGGGGCTCATGACTTCTGTGCCGTCGCCAGTTCGCTTTTCTTCGATATGTCCAATGAGGTATGTCTCTGCATCGTCTTGGCTGTCGCCGTCAAACAAAATGGTGACTCGTGACAACACGCCAACAACTCCTGGTGTAGGCGCTGGTGCAATCTCTGCATTTTCCAAAATGTTGATGACCAAATTCTTACGGTCGTTGAACATTCCGTATTCGTCTTTGGCGGCGTGATAGTCACCATTTTCCGACAAGTCGCCCATCTCACGAGCGCGACCAATCTTGTCTGCAACCTCGGGAAGAACCGTGTGTTCTAGGTGGGCGACCTCAGCCTCAAGGCGTTTGTAGGTCTCTTCGGAGAGAAGGTGCTTTGCCATGAAGGGAAGGCTATCTGCGCCTTCTAGATTGGAGTCCTTATGGCACATCGCATTGCACTCATTGGTGGAGACGGAATTGGCCCGGAAGTCACGGCCGAAGCAGTGAAGGCGGTGCTGGCCGCTGGCGTCGACATCGACACCACCAACTTCGATCTTGGCGGCATGCGCTACCTGCGAGACGGCGAGATTTTGTCTGATGAGGTCTTGAATCAATTGCGCGGCTTCGACGCCATTTTGTTGGGTGCGGTTGGAACGCCTGATGTTCCTCCTGGAATCATCGAGCGCGGCCTGTTGTTGAAAATGCGATTTGAGCTGGACCTCTATGTCAACCAACGCCCATTCGCTGGCATCGCTCCCGGGCATGTCACGCCACATGATTTCGTTGTCATCCGCGAGAACACCGAGGGCCCATACGTAGGCGAAGGCGGAGTGTTGCGTCGCAATACCCCACACGAAATTGCAACCCAGGGCAGTGTGAATACGCGTCACGGAGTTGAGCGATGCATTCGCTATGCATTTGAGTTGGCGTCAAAGCGTGACCGCAAGCACGTCACGTTGGTACACAAGACGAACGTGTTGACATTTGCTGGAGATTTGTGGCAACGCGCATTCAATGAAGTCGCACAAGAGTTCCCTAATGTTGGCACCGCGTACAACCATGTTGATGCAGCGTGTATCTACTTTGTAGAAGACCCACACCGGTATGACGTCATTGTTACCGACAACTTGTTCGGCGACATCCTCACAGACTTGGGTGGCGCGGTGAGTGGCGGAATTGGGCTCGCATCATCGGCCAACCTCAACCCCTCTCGCACTGGTCCGTCAATGTTTGAACCATCGCACGGATCAGCCCCCGACATTGTGGGCACCGGCAAGGCCAATCCGATTGCCGCCATCTTGTCGGCAGCACTCATGTTGGAGTTTTTGGGTGAAACCGCCGCTGCAGAGCGAATTCGCGCCGCCTGCGACACCAATCCAACTGGAAACACCAGCGAAATTGGAAACGCCATCGCCGCAATCGTCTCCGCCAACTAATCTTCCCAACAACACACTTTCGAGGAGCTCGTATGCCCACCCTTATCCCAACACCGAAAATCTGGATGAATGGAACACTCGTTGACTGGGACAAGGCTCAGGTGCACGTGTTGACACATACGCTGCATTACGGAACTGGCGTGTTCGAGGGAATTCGTGCATATGAGACCGCCGATGGTCCTGCAGTCTTTCGTTTAACTGAGCACATCGAGCGTTTGTTTAAGAGCGCAAAAATTCTTGGCATGGAAATTCCATACTCCGTGCAAGAACTCATTGATGCAACAAAAGAAACTGTTCGCTCCACCGGATTGTCTGGTTGCTATATCCGGCCAATTGCATATTACGGATACGGCGAGATGGGATTAAACACGTTGCCGTGTTCAGTAGACGTTTCCATCGCATGCTGGCCTTGGGGTGCCTACCTTGGTGAGGAAGCTCTTACTAAAGGTGTTCGCATGAAGATCTCCTCATGGAAGCGTCTTGATCACAACATGCTTCCACCGGCTGCAAAAACTGTTGCTAACTACGCGAACTCTTCACTGGCAAAAGTGGAGGCGTTGCGCGCCGGATACGACGAAGCAATCCTTCTCAACAATGAAGGCCTCGTCAGCGAGTGCACTGGTGAGAACTTGTTTGTGGTACGTAACGACAAAGTCATCACGCCTCCGTTGTCGGCAGGTGCGCTAGAGGGAATCACACAGTGGAGCGTCATCAAGATTCTTGAAGACATGGGCTACACCGTGGAGAAAGGCAACATCGCTCGTTCCGATCTCTACATTGCAGACGAAATCTTCTGTGTGGGAACCGCGGCAGAAGTCAGCGCCATCAACTCCGTCGACGACCGCTCGATCCCATGCCCGGGCCCCATCACGTTGAAGGTGGCAGATGTCTACGGCAAGGCCGTTCGAGGCCAAATTGCGGACTACAAGTACTGGTGTGAATTGGCCTAACGGCCGCAAAAGACCAATTGTTCACTTGTGAACACTCCACAGGACAACGTCATACGAGGGGTTGGTCTCCGAGGTTTTCCACAGAATTTCCCACAGGGGTTGACGAACGCTGTGTATGAGGCGATACTGACTGCATGTTGACAGCGCATTTCTCCCGCCTTTGTGCAGGTTCTGCTGCTGCCATCATCATTATTCGCTAGCGCATGTCGACCTTCGGCATGCGCGCACCCACCGCCTGAGGGCGGTTTTTTTATACCCAAAATTCAGACTTTCGCGATAGACAGACAGACGGAGAACCCCAATGAATACACAACGAGAAATAGTGGAAGCATTCGACACCACTCTTCGCGACGGCATGCAGGTAGAAGGCGTGTCGGCAACGGTGGAAGACAAGTTGCGCATTGCGGAACAGTTGGATTTTCTTGGTGTGCATTTCATTGAAGGCGGTTGGCCGGGCGCCAACCCTAAAGACATTGAATTCTTTGCGCGTGCCAGCAAAGAGCTCACGTTCAAACACTCCACTCTTGTTGCCTTCGGATCCACACGACGTCCGTCCGGCAAAGTTGATGAAGACGCCACATTGCGCAATCTCTTAGAAGCCAACACATCGGCTGTGTGCATTGTTGCAAAGTCATGGGACTACCACGTCACCAACGCGCTGCAGACCACGCTTGATGAGGGCGTCTCAATGGTTGGCGACTCTGTCAATTTCTTGAACACCAATGGTCGTCAAGTACTTGTTGACCTGGAGCATTTCTTCGACGGTTACAAGAACAATCCAGAGTTCGCGATGCGCGTGGTGGAAGCTGCTGTGATGAAGGGCGCGACGCACCTTGTCATGTGCGATACAAACGGCGGCTCTCTTCCACATGAAGTGGCAGAGATTGTTGCAAAGGTGAAGTCGTTTGTTGGGAACGATGCAACCCTTGGTATTCACTGCCACGATGACACCGGTTGTGCTGTTGCAAACTCAATGGCAGCTGTGATGTCTGGTGTTCGCCACGTACAGGGCACGTTGAACGGCTTGGGCGAGCGCACCGGTAACACGAACCTCACCACAGTGATTCCCAACTTGGAATTGAAGATGGGTTTTGCATGTTTGCCAGAAGGCAACTTGTCTCGTCTCACCGCCGTGAGCAATCACGTTGCAGAGGTCTTGAACCGTCCGTTGAATCCGCAAGCGCCATATGTCGGTGCTTCTGCGTTCGCACACAAAGCAGGATTGCACGTGTCTGCTATCAAGCGTGCAAAAGATGCATATGAACACATTGATCCAGACGTTGTCGGTAACGGCACGCGCTTTGTGGTGAGTGAAATGGCCGGACGCGCCACCATTGAAGTAAAGGCCGAAGAGTTGGGTCTGTCCATGGACGGCCCAGCCGTGAATCAAGTGATTGACGATCTGAAGCGTTTGGAGCACGAGGGCTACCACTTTGAAGCCGCCGATGCATCTCTTGAGTTGTTGATGCGTCGCGCATCCGGATGGCAACAAGATCAGTTCAGTGTCGAATCCATGCGTGTTATCACCGATGAAGGTTCCGATGGTCGATTCACCACCGAAGCAACCGTGAAGGTATGGGTAGGGGACAGCCGGTCTGTACAGACTGCGGAAGGAAATGGTCCAGTTAACGCAATAGACGCTGCGCTTCGTGCTTGCCTGCGTCCACATTTCCCACAAATTGATCGCATCCATCTCACTGACTACAAGGTTCGAATTCTCGATGGTGCAACTGCCACTGGTGCTGTCACTCGAGTGCTGATTGATGCAACAAACGGGGATCGCTCGTGGACCACCATTGGTGTCTCTGCGAACATCATTGAGGCCTCGTGGCAAGCACTGGAAGAGTCGCTTGTCTACGGTCTGCTCCACGACCACTAGAGGCTTCTTCTCGTCTTGGTAGCCAAACGGCGTAGAGTTTCTTCTTATGGCCGCGCCCCGATTTGCCCCCGTTCCACCCATCGAACCAGTTCGTTATTACGAATCGCCAGACTTTGTTCCACAGGGGTGGACACCTGGACGCCCTGGTGAGATTGAGGGTCGCCAACCCGCCGGTGAACGTCTGGGTTATCAGGGACCAGACCAGGGCTACATCATCACATTGGCAAACCGCGCTCGTGGACGAGTTCGGTTGGCGGCCGGAGAAGACATGGACGATGCATTACGTGGTTGCTCGTTGATTGCTCTTCGTCGTGCTTCGTTATTTGGTCGCGCACCATCTGTTCATGATTTGAATCTTGCGCTGTCACTCTGGGGATTCTTGTCAGATAATCCACCCGCAGATCAACTGGCCGTTCGTCGCGAACTATTTGTAGGAGTGGGAAACATCCACCACTACAAAGAAGGCCGCGCACTTGCAGATCTAGTTCCTGAGTCAACACTTCGTATGTCGCCCGAACGTGTTGCAACTGAAGCTCACACAAACTGGCGCGCACTCACGGGGTACGGACAATGACCGTTTATTCAGCACCACTCGGGGACATGAAATTTGTCCTTCGACAGTTTTGTGATCTCGATGCCATCATGTCGATGCCGAAGTTTGCCGATCTTGATAATTCAATGGTGGGCGACTTGTTGGAAGAAGCTGCGCGTTTCTTCGAAGAGCGTTTTGCTCCATTGAACAAGGTGGGAGACGTTGTTGGTTCCCATCGCAATGACGACGGCACGGTCACCACGCCTGAGGGTTTCAAAGAGGCCTACAACGCATACGTTGATGCCGGTTGGGGCGCACTTGGTTTCGACCCTGGATATGGAGGCGGTGGCTTCCCTTGGGTAGTCAACATTGCGTTGCAGGAAATCATGAACTCTTCAAACATGGCGCTCACCATGGCTCCATTGCTCACACAAGGGGCCATTGACGCCATCTTGCATCACGGTGATGAAATTCAAAAGATGACGTATCTGCCAAAGATGATTTCGGGTGAATGGACCGGAACCATGAATCTCACAGAACCTGATGCAGGTTCAGATGTTGGTGCAGTTCGTACGAAAGCAGTGAAACAAGACGACGGCACGTACCTCATTACTGGAACAAAGATTTACATCACCTTCGGTGAGCATGACCTGGCTGAAAACATCATCCACTTGGTCCTTGCACGCACACCAGATGCGCCTCCGGGAACAAAGGGAATTTCATGTTTCATAGTTCCGAAGTACATGTTGAATGCAGACGGTTCACTTGGAAAAGAAAACGATGTCAAATGCGTCAGCATTGAGCACAAGACGGGCATTAAGGCAAGCCCCACGTGCGTGTTGTCCTATGGCGACAACGGTGGAGCAGTGGGTTATCTCATCGGTGAAGAAAACCATGGAATGTCGTACATGTTCACCATGATGAACCAGGCACGTTTGGGTGTTGGTCTTGAAGGTCTCGCATTAATTGAACGTGCATATCAACAGTCCTTGGAATACGCAATGGTGCGTAAGCAAGGTCGTGCACCAGGTGCACCTGCCGGAGAAAGTTCGCCCATTGTTCAGCATCCCGATGTGAAACGCATGTTGGCAACAATGAAGAGCACCATCGAAGCATTGCGTCGCATAATTTATTGGAACGCGGCGTGTTTGGACATTGCGGCACATCATCCAGATGCCGCAGAGCGTGAAAAAGCTGCCGACATGGCCGCGCTGTTAACACCAATCTCAAAGGGTTGGGGAACAGACATGAGTGTTGATCTCACCGGCATGGCTGTGCAGATTCACGGTGGCATGGGCTTCATTGAAGAGACTGGTGTTGCTCAGCACTATCGCGATGCGCGAATCACCACCATTTACGAAGGCACTAATGGCATTCAAGCAATGGATCTTGTTGGTCGCAAACTCGGAATGAAGGGCGGCGCTGTCGTTTTGTCGTTATTGGACGACATGGATGTCATGGAATCAAAGATTGCAAAGCATCCTGAGTTGGCGCAGTCAGCAGTTGAATTGAAAAAAGCAATTGGTGCTGTGAGAGAAACAACTAATTGGTTCTTCACTAATGCAACAAATCAAGTTGCAGTGTTGTCGGGTGCTACGCCGTATCTTCGTCAACTCTCCACACTTGTTGGTGGTTACGTCATGGCAAAGTCCGCACACATCGCAGTGCATTCAGAATTGCCTGAGATTGAAAAGCTGGCCAAGATCAATACAGCGCGTTTCTTCTGCGAACAATTGCTCCCAGGTGTTCACGGTCTCAGTTGTGCAGTGATGGGCGACGACGCATTGTTGATGTCGTTTTCCGAAGAAGCACTCGCGCTCTAGTTACGCGTCAATAGCATGGGCGCGCAATGCGTCCATGTCGCAAAATTCAGCAGCAAGCGCATGAGTGCTGTGCAATTTCACTTTTGGCGCACGCCCTGCCTCGTATGCCTCTTGCCAACGAGGTGCGCAAAGGCACCATTGATCGCCGGCTTTTAGTCCGGGAAATCCATATTGAGGCATTGGGGTCGACAAATCATTGCCTGCAGCTTTTGAGAATTCGAGGAAATCATCAGTCATGATGGCGCACACGGCGTGAACACCGGTGTCGTCTCCGCCCACCTCACAACAACCCGTGCGGTAGTAACCAGTCATTGGGGACGTGCAGCATGTTTGGAGAAGTTCACCGAGAACATTGAGTTGATCTGTTTGTGTAAAGCCGTCCATGGCCGCAACGCTACCCGTCACAATTGTTGGCAATAGCCAACAAGTAGCCTGAGGGGGCATGTCTGAAACGCCCCGCTACCGCTTTGCTCCATCTCCCACGGGTTTCTTTCACGTGGGTGGAGCGCGCACGGCTTTATACAACTGGGCACTCACGCTTCGCACGGGCGGCACCTTCGTCCTTCGTATTGAAGACACCGACGAATCACGTAACAGTCCAGAGTGGACGCAGGGAATTATTGATGCGTTGTCATGGCTTGGAATTGATTCATCCCACCCACAATTCGAGGGACCGCATTTCCAAAGTGCGAATGCAGACCTACACGTTGCAGCGGCCCATCGTTTATATGAACAGGGCAAGGCATATTGGTGTGACCTCACAGCAGATCAAATTCAAGAACGAGCCAAAGCATCGGGCAAGCAGGGATACGACGGATACTCGCGCGATCGTGGGTTAGAACCAGCACCAGGTCGCGTGTTGCGCTTTCGTGTTCCTGACGGCGTCACCGTGGTGAACGATTTAGTGCGTGGCCGCGTTGAGTTTTCCAATGACACTATTGAAGACTTTGTGTTGCTACGCGGGAACGGAACACCAATGTTTCTTCTTGCCAATGTGGTGGATGACATCGAGATGAAGATCTCTACGGTGGTGCGCGCAGAAGAACACTTGCCGAACACTCCAAAGCAACAGTTGATTTGGGATTCGCTGGGGCACGCACCGCCAGTGTGGGCACATGTACCGGTCCTTGTAAATGAACAGCGTAAGAAATTGTCCAAGCGACGCGACAAAGTGGCGTTAGAGCAGTATCGAGAAGAAGGAATCCTTCCTGACGCAATGGTCAACTACCTCATGACGCTCGGCTGGGCACCAGCAGGGGACCAGGAAATTGTTCCATGGCAGCGCATTGTCGACGAATTCCGTTTAGAGGACGTCAATCATTCACCAGCGTTCTTTGACATTAAGAAACTCAATGCATTTAATGGTGATTACATCCGTGCTATGTCGCTACGTGACTTTGTGTCGGCATGTGGCCCATATCTGCAGACGGCCTCATGGCCTGCCGAGCGATTCAGCGACGACGTCTTCGCACTAGTTGCACCGTTAGTGCAGACACGTGTGGTCACTCTGTCTGAAGTACCAAGCATGATTGATTTCATTTTCTTGGCCGATTTAGTGATTGATGAGACGGCGTGGAGCAAGACAATGTCTGCAGATTTTGCTGCAGATGTGCTTCGCGACTTCAACGATGCTGTGTCTACGTGCGAGTGGAATCACGATGCGTTGAAACAATCTCTTGAGTCGTGGACTGAGTCACGTGGACTGAAGCTTGGTAAAACGCAAGCCCCAATTCGAGTTGCCATCACCGGCAGAACCGTTGGGCCACCACTTTTTGAGAGCATTGAGATTCTGGGGCGCGAAGAAACTCAACGTCGATTAACTACTGCACTTATTCGACTTGGTTGATTCGTTGTGATTGCATACATGCGGTCAGCGCTCGTGATTGCTATTGCAGTGGTCATTGCAATGATCACTTATGTTGTGGTCACCTTTGGGACTATTTGGTTCGCAGGAAACTACGACAACGGAAAATCTGCTGATGCAATCGTTGTAATGGGGGCTGCTCAGTACGACGGTCAACCATCACCACTCCTCGAATCTCGTTTGTCTAAGGCGTTGACTTTGTGGCAAGACAAAAGAGCGCCGGTTATTGCGCTCACGGGCGGTAAACGAGACGGTGATCGATTTACTGAGTCAGAGGCAGGCCGTTCATGGTTAATGAATAACGGAGTTCCAGGTGATGCAATCCTCATGGAATCTATTGGTCAATCAACATGGCAGTCAGTGGAAGCTCTCGCTCCAGTTCTAAAAAGTGCATCAATGACGCGTGTTCTTGTGGTTAGTAGTGACTGGCATATTGGGCGTAGCGCTGCGACGTTAGAAGATGTCGGGATTGATGTTGTTGGATCAGCATCTCCGAAGAATGGCGATGGATGGGATTTTTACGAGTGGATTCGAGAAACCATTGGCGTGTCCGTCGGTCACATCATTGGATTTCGCCAACTGTTTTCCATTAGCGGATAGTGAATTTTTTGGTGTTGTCCGCACTGTTCTCTCGCTAACATGAACCGCGCACTGGGGAATGGTGTAATTGGCAACACAGCAGTTTCTGGTACTGTTATTCAGGGTTCGAGTCCTTGTTCCCCAACAATTGCAAGGGTTTTCCGACTTGTGAATGAGTTACATTCTCCGTACTAAACTTATGTCCTATGGCGGAGTACCTCGTTTTTCGTGTGCGTGAACAACGACGTCACACATCGCGATCCCGCCTATTTCTCCTGCTAGTGATCGCACTTATTGCAGTCGCCGCATCGCCCGTCGAACGGACTCAAATCAAAACTGCACAAGCTGTGAGCGCATCGCCATCACTTGTGTGTAGTGGGTCTGTGTGTACGTGGACATTCCCGTATACAGGTGACTACTACAACTGGACTGTTCCTGCAGGCGTTACCCAAGTTGGATTTGATGTGTACGGTGCACAAGGCGGTGACGGTGGACCATCTGCAGGTGGCACTGGTTCGGTGGCCCAAGGTGGCAAAGGAGGGCGCGTTCAAGGGAAGTTAAGCGTGACCTCGGGTGCAGTTCTGCGCATCTATGTGGGTGGCAAGGGTACGAATTACTCGCTGACTGGAGCTGGAGGTTTCAATGGCGGTGGCTCTACTTCGGCGACGAGTGATGACAACAGACGACCAGGCGCAGGTGGTGGAGCGTCGGACATTCGGACCGATGCCGCATTGTCAACGCGATTGGTTGTCGCTGGCGGTGGTGGTGGATCTAGTGGCTGGATGGCGGCACAAGGTGGTGCTGGTGGCGGATTGATTGGTGGCGATGCCCCTGGTCCGTATTGGTGCACTTTTGGCGGGAAAGGCGGCACTCAATCCGGCGGTGGCGCGGCTGGAAATTGCGGAAACCAAGCTGGCTCTTTGGGTATTGGCGGAAACGGCCGAGGAGGCTCCCACGGTGGCGGTGGCGGTGGCGGTGGCTACTACGGCGGTGGTGGCGGCACAATTGATGGCGGCGGCGGTGGTTCATCGTTTACTCACGCAACTCTTGCAACTGAGATAACGCATACTCAGGGTTCGCAAACTGGTAACGGCTTGGTCGTGCTGACAATGTTGAAGCCGGCGGTGTCCTCATTTGCTGCAACAGTGACATCTCCCTCAAACCAGGCCACACAGCTGACATACAACTTGCAATTCAGCGAGTCAGTGACCGGTCTTTTGCAGTCGGAAATTTCGCTGAGTGGAACAAGCACCGGTTGGTCCGTTACTTCCTTCACTGGTTCGGGCGCATCGTACGCAGTTGGATTAACGGGCACGAACGTGACATCTGGAACTGTGGTGCTCACCGTTGCTCAGGACGCGGTGACATCTTCGATCACGTCCCAGACTGGTCCATCGGCGGCGACCACTTCTTCATTGATGACAATTGATCTAGACGCTCCAACAGCGTCCTTAACGTCTTCGCCGAGTTCTCCTGCAGCTGGAATGTCATTGTCTTTTGGTATGTCGTTCTCTGAATCTGTATCTGGGATAGATGCGGCTGACTTTTCGAATGTTGGTTCGGCATTGGGTTGTGTGTTTTCTCCCTCGGCCGCATCGGGCGCTTCTGTCACGGTCACTGTGACTCAATGTCAAGAAGGAACGCTGCAACTCCAGCTTGCTGCGAACTCCGTCAGTGATGCGGCTACCAATCAGGGTCCAACTTCAGCATTGTTAAGTTCAGTGATCGCATTGCAGGCGTCTCCTCTGACAATTACTGCAGGAGCAAAGTCAATTAATTACGGTGGCTCATGGACTGACTCGTATTCGCAATCTGGTTTAATCGGTTCGGACACAATTTCGTCGGTGTCGTACTCGTATTCAGGTACAACGTCGCTAGGAACTTCATACGGCCCATCAACAACGAAGCCAACTGCCGGCGGTACCTACACCATCACGCCTACTGCAGTGCTAAATGTTGCAAACTCCAACAGGTACTCATTGACGTACGTTTCTGGCTCGCTGACTATTGACCGAGTTGCGCAAGGCGCACTTACAATTACGACAACGTCTGGCACGTATGGAACGGCGTTGTCATTGGCGACATCTGGTGGTTCTGGAACTGGAGTCGTGTCATATGTCGTGGGATCCGGTTCCTGCAGCGTCAATGGAAACTCATTAACACTCGGCGATGCCGGGTCTTCATGTTCGGTGGTTGCAACAAAAGCGGCCGACGACAACTACAACGTTGTCTCTTCCTCTGCCACATCAATCAGTACTGCAAAGGCAACGCAAGCAACGTTGACTTTTTCAT